>NMQN01000707.1 GCA_003575245.1 Candidatus Atribacteria bacterium 1244-E10-H5-B2
AAAAAATCCCGGTAATCTCTCAGGCCGGGCCTGCTAAATGATATGTCAGTTACTTTTATCTGTTTTCTTATAGTTATCTATTATTGTTGACAAATGTTGTTTATGGTGGTAGAATTAGACAGAATAAAGATAAAGGAGGATTTGTGATGTTGACTCTTAAAGAAGTAGCTCAAAGGCTGAACGTTCACGAAAATACGGTAAAAAACTTTATACGGGGTGGAAAGCTGGTCGGTTATAAACTTAACCGGGTCTGGAGAATCAAGGAGAAAGACCTGGAGAAATTTCTTAATCAAAGGAAGTGGAGAGAAGAAGGGGAATCCAGTCAAGGCTGATCTGTCTTTGGCACTTCCGAATTTACAAGAGAAGGTAAAATCTAAGAGGGCAGGATGTAATAAATAGGATAGGGAAAGAGGCGATAAAATGAATAAATCAGATAGAAACAAAGAATCAATTAAGTTAGTTGGATATTGCCGGGTAAGCACAGATAACCAAAAAGAAGAAGGCACTATCGAGATACAGGTAAAGGCTTTAAAGGAATATGCAGGTAAGAATAATATTGAACTAATACAGATATTTAAAGACGAGGGGATATCCGGATCAAAAGAATTAGAGGATAGACCAGGGCTATTCGGATTATTCGATTTTATCGAAGATGGTAGAGATATAAAAGGCGTTTTAATCTTCAAGTTAGATAGATTGGCCAGGGATCTCTATATTCAGGAGCATTTAATCAAAAAGTTAGAACTGCTTGATAAGGAATTGATAAGCATAAAAGAGCCGGACTTGTCAGGCAAGGACCCGATGAGAAAAGCATTTAGGCAATTTATGGGGATTATCTCGGAACTGGAAAAATCTTTTATAACTCAAAGGCTATCGGCAGGAAGAATTAACAAAGCACAAAAGGGGGGTTTCTCCGGTGGATCTACCGCGATGGGCTATCTTACTAAAAACAAAACTCTTATTATTGACAAAGAGCAGGCCGGAACTATCCGATTGATTTTCAAAATGAAAAGATATAAGAAGATGAGTTTGAGGGGAATAGCTAAAGAATTGAACGAAAGGGGAATCCCTACTCCTAAGGCCAGGGGTAAGGGTCTATGGTATGGCCGGACCGTCAAGTATCTTTTAGAGAATCCTATCTATAAGGGGATAGCTCACTATAAAGAAATAGAAGTCAAGAATATAGATTTATCTTTACTTTAAACAGTCATACCATAACAAGCGTGTAGTTATTAGTTAAATGGTTTTTCCTTTAAAGAAATAATAAACGTAAAAAGGAGTAAATTTAAATGACTATTCAAAAGGAAGAATTTGTAATTGCAGGAGCAAGAACTCCTGTAGGTAGATTTGGAGGAAGTTTAAAAGATGTTAGTGCCAGGGAACTTGGAATTATTATAACAAAGGAGATAATAAAAAGAGCAAAAATAAATTATGACCAGATAGATGAAGTAATTTTTGGTAATGCCAGGCAAGCTGGTAATGGTCCTAATATAGCTCGACAAATTTCATATTTTTCTGGAATTCCGGAATACGTTCCCTCTTATACAATAAATAAAGCATGTGGTTCGAGTTTAAAGGCTATCTCTTTAGCAGCACAATCTATAAAGGCAGAAGATTGTGATATGGTTTTAGCGGGAGGGACCGAAAGCATGAGTAATATCCCTTATCTGCTAATGAATGCCCGCTGGGGTTATAGGCTTGGAGATAATATATTGGTTGATAGCCAGTATAAAGATGGTATTTTTTGTCCTTTAGCCGATTGTTTAATGGGGGCGACAGCGGAAACTTTAGCTGATAAATTTAATTTTACACGTGAACAACTTGATAAATATGCTTTAAGGAGCCAAAATATGGCCGAAAAGGCTATTAAAAATGGTCAGTTTAAAAATGAAATTATTCCTGTTGAAGTAAAAAGAAAAAAAGAAAAAATAATTTTTGATACAGATGAACATCCAAGATTTGGGATGACCATGGAGAAGTTAGCAAAATTACCTCCGTTATATAAGAAAGATGGGAAGGTAACTCCAGGAAATACTTGCGGAATTAATGATGCTGCAGCAGGGGTTATGGTTGTATCAAACGAGAAACTTAAAGAACTTAATTTGAAACCACTTGCTCGTATATTATCATATGCTTCAAGCGCATATGATCCTAAACTTATGGGATTAGGCCCGGTGGGAGCTATAAAAAAATCGCTGAAAAAAGCTAATTTAACTGTTGATGATTTAGGACTTATAGAGATAAATGAGGCATTTTCTTCTCAAATATTAGGCGATATTATTATGTTGGGCTGGGATTGGGAGAAAAATAATCTTGAAGATAAATTAAATATTTATGGTAATGGAATTGCTTTAGGGCATCCAGTAGGTGCTACTGGTGCAAGAATATTTGTAACCCTGATGTATGGATTAATAAAAAGTCACAAAAAATACGGTTTGGCAGCTCTTTGTATAAGTGGTGGCCAGGGAGATGCAATAGTAATAGAAAATTTAATGTAGATAGATATAGAAATTAAAGACTTTCAAGGGAGCATTTTTGGAGTGCAACTCTAATTTTTGAGATTATATTATAAGGGGTATTTTAAAGGGACTTTTTTCTATAACGCCCAGGAAGGCAACAATAACAAGAAGCCAGGCATTAGGTGCCCCTTATATTTTACTATCTAGGGATAATTATATACAAAAAGAGTTGCTATTAATTAAAAGAAAACACCACAAATATCACAGGGAGCTCGAGGATTTATCTCAAAAAAAACAGAAGGACCTAAAAAGAGAAGATCTATTTAAGAGGGTTATAAGATTGAGGCCAGAAGAAGAAGACCAGACGGAGAGCAGGATTATTTAAAAGGTGGTGGTTGCCCATATCAAAACTTTTCTTGTCCGGCTCGTAAAATTGAAGAGTGCTAACCGATCTACGGCAAGGGGCAGGTTTTCAAAGCTATTTTACCTGCCCCTTCACAAATATTCTTG
>NMQN01000126.1 GCA_003575245.1 Candidatus Atribacteria bacterium 1244-E10-H5-B2
CCTGCAGTAATGTCTTTAATTGAGCAATTTAAGTATACCGGTACAGTATTAGGAGGTATGTAGAAATGTTAGGATTACTGGAAACAGGCAGTGGTTTTTGGAGCGCAATAATTTGGATAATAGTTGTATTTGTAATCGGAAGCATCGTAGTTTTTATCAGAAATAAAGGTGAAGATAGTTATAAGAAAAATACTGAACAAGACAAGCCCTTTATATCCGGTAATCCCGAAATAAGCAAAGAGAACTCTCATTTAAGTGCTAGTCATATCTATTGGGGGTTTACAGAAGCGTTAAAGGGATATTATAATCCTTTAGTAAAAATGCATACCGGAAATATAAATGATTATTCTGGGTGGATAATTGTAATAACTGCGATAATATTAATTATGGTAGGGGTGAGTGGATAGTGAGATTAAATAAATATTTTGAAAGATCTCTTTGGGTTTTTCATCTAAATACAGGTTCTTGTAATGGCTGTGACATTGAAATTATAGCTAGTTTAACCCCTCGTTATGACTTAGAAAGATTCGGAATTAAATTAGTAGGTAGTCCGAAACATGCAGATGTATTATTAGTAACCGGCCCAGTGACCGGTAGAATGGTCGATAGAGTAAAACGTATCTACGAACAAACTCCTGATCCTAAAGCCGTGATAGCAATTGGAACATGTGGGACAAGTGGAGGAGTTTTTTACAATTCATACAATCTCTCAGGCTCTATCGACAAAGTTATACCGGTAGATGTTTATATCCCTGGGTGTCCTCCTAGACCGGAAGCGATAATAAATGGAGTATTACAGGCCTGGATAAAGTTGGAAAAATTAAGAGAAAGCATGGAAGCTGCTCCAGCGAAATAGCGAAAACGTATCTCGTATCGCTAAAAAATTAGTTAATTGGTTACTTAGTTACCTGGTTAGTTAGTTAATGAATTAATAATAAACCAGTTAACCAGTTAACCAACTAACTAGCTAACCAAACAACTAACGACTAACAAGGGAAAGGTGATAATAAATATGGAACACATGAAACCAGAAGAAATTATAGAACTATTTAAAGAAAAATTTAATAATTCGGTTACAAATAGCAAAATAGAAATTAAAACAGCAGGGTTAAAAAAGAGTGGTTATAGTTTGATATGGCTAGAGATAGAACCAAAGGACTTTAAAGAAGCGGTTAAGCTTTTATGCACTATTCAGTTTCCTCATTTTGCTATAATTTCCGATAATGATACAGGAGAAGAAATTAAATTGACTTATCACTTCTCCCTTTATTATGGAGAGAGATTTAAAGAAATATCCTTAAACTTAGCTACTAATTTACCAAAAAATAATCTTAAAATAACCACCATTACTGACCTAATACCGAGTGCCCAAACTTCCGAAAGAGAAATAAAGGAGATGTTAGGGGTGACAATAGAAGGTTTGCCCGATTTAGCGAATGTTTTCTTACCCCGGGATTTCCCAAAAGACATTTATCCTTTTAGAAAAGATGAAAAAGGAGCAGCAAAAATGGTTAATAAAGAAGAAGAGGTGAAAAAAGTTGAATAAAAAGACTTACTCTTTACCCATAGGTCCGGTTCACCCCTCCTTAAAGGAACCGATGACTTTTAATTTTGAAATATATGGAGAACGCATTGAGAAGGTAAATTTAGCACCCGGGGATAATCATCGAGGAATAGAATTTATGGGAAGGCAGAGGAATCCAATTCAAATTATATATTTAGCAGAAAGAATATGTGGTATCTGTTCTGCTTCTCATCCTTTTGCTTTTTGTAAGGCAGTAGAAAATGCTGCAGGGATAGAGGTACCCGAAAGGGGTCAGTATATTAGAGTAATTATTGCAGAGTTGGAAAGAATCCATTCTCATATATTATGGGCTGGGGTTGCTGCTCATGAATTAGGTTTTGATTCTGTTTTATATATATCTTGGAGAGCAAGAGAAGAAGTTTTAGACCTTTTGGAATATCTTACTGGAAATAGGATTAATTATGGAGTATTTATGATAGGTGGAGTAAGAAGAGATATTACCGAAGACCAAATACCTCGAATTCGAAAAACTTTAGAATATTATAAAGATATCTACGGAAAAATAGAAAATATATTCTTAAAGGACCCTACTATTGCTTTAAGAACAAAGAATGTTGGTGTTTTAACTAAAGAAGATGCCCTCCGTTTATGTACAGTGGGACCTACCACCAGAGCATCGGGGATAAAAAAGGATATAAGACAGGATCAACCTTATTCGGCCTATGCTGATTTAGAAGTGAAAGCCATTACTCCAGATGTATTTACCGGAGAAGTAAATGGTGATGTCTATGATCGGATAATTGTTCGACTGTTAGAAATAGTACAATCAATACAGATTATCGAACAATGTTTAGAAAATATGCCTTCAGGAGAAATTATTACTGAGAAGAAATTAGTCAAATTATTAAATCAATTAAAGAAAGCTAAAGGTGAAGGAGTTGGAAGGCATGAAGCCCCTCGCGGTGAAGTATTTCATTATGTAAAATTAGCAGAAGCAGAAGTACCAGAAATCTGGAAGGCTCGTGCTCCCACCTATAACAATTTGATGTCCTGGGTTCCTATGCTCTTAGGAGAACAGATAGCCGATATCCCGATTGTTGTAGCGTCTATCGACCCTTGCATAGCCTGTATGGACAGGGTAACAATTTTAAATAAAGCCACTGGTCAAAAGAACATATTGACTAAAAAAGATTTACATAAATTGAGCGTTCAAAAAACGAGGAGGATTACTCCATGACTTCTATAAGCCTATTTGGAATATTAGTAAAAATAATAGGAGCAATTGTAATTGCTTTTTTAGGAGTGGTAGTAGGCTTGTTTTATAAAGGTCTTGATAGAAAATTAGCCGCAAGAATGCAGGCTCGAGTTGGTCCGCCCATAAGACAACCTTTTATGGATTTTTTTAAGTTAATGATTAAAGAAAATATTGTGCCCCAAACT
>NMQN01000704.1 GCA_003575245.1 Candidatus Atribacteria bacterium 1244-E10-H5-B2
TGCAGGAATACCACGACTACTAAAGCAATTATTGAAACTTGCTTACTATCGGACGAGGAAAAAGTAATAGCTTCTCAATTAGTAAAAAAAGCTGATTACAATTTTGTAAAGACCTCAACCGGTTTTTCTACTGCCGGAGCTACTGCCCATGATGTTGCTCTGATTCGCAGGACAGTCGGCCTTAAAATGGGAATTAAAGCAGCAGGCGGAATCCGCAGTTTTGAAGATGCTTTATTAATGATTCGCTCCGGGGCAACCCGGCTGGGCTGTAGTGCCAGTGTAAAGATTGTTAGTGTCTGATATTATTCTGATATTATAAAGAATAGATGTCGAGGATGATAAAAAATGGAAGAGCAAGACTATAAAAAACTTGTAGATATGATAACTGAAACGATTTACAAAGAAATAAAACCGAAAGAAGAATCACCTCATCTTTATTCTATTCCCGCAGAGATATCCAATCATCATGTTCATTTAACCAGGGATTCTTTGGATATTTTATATGGAAAGGATTATGAGCTTACCAAATTACGTGATTTATCTCAGCCCGGAGAATTTGCCAGCAACGAGAGGGTTAGTATAGTTGGCGCGAATATGAAAGTTATTGAAAAAGTAAGGATTCTTGGTCCCCTTCGAGAATATACCCAAGCAGAATTATCCATTACTGATGGATATTTTTTAGGATTAGATCTTCCTACCAGAGTATCGGGGAATATAAAAGGCTCTCCGCCCATCATTTTTATCGGACCAAAAGGCGTTTTAACTCTCTCAGAAGGAGCTATTCGGGCTGCCCGACACATTCATATGACTCCTAAAGATGCAGAACATTGTCAGGTAAAGAATGGTGATAGAGTTAAGGTGGAAGTATCAGGAGAACATGGAGTTATTTATAAGGATGTGGTAATCAGGGTTTCTCAAAAAAGTAAGTTAGCCTTTCATCTGGATACAGATGAAGCCAATGCCGGAAATGTAAAAGGAAGCGGTTTAGCAAGAATTTTATAAAAAAATTAAAAAGACAAGATATCCAAGGGTAATATTTCCTTCTTGCTTGATGAGAAGGACAAGATTGAGAAGGAAATAGAGGGTATTCCAAGGGGAAAGAATTTCACCTTGATTATCTTGTATCCCATATAATGTATGCTAAAAAACGAGATACGATTCACGAGATACGCGATACGAATTATTTGTTTGATTTATTTCTAAAGAACTTTTATAATCATAAAAAAGAGAGAGACGATATGGCAGGTAAAAATTATCGGACTAATTATATATTAAATAGATTATCTGTTGATGGTTTTGCGAACATCAAAGATTTGTCTAAAAGATTAAAAGTTTCGGAGATGACCGTTAGAAGGGATCTCAGAGAATTATCTAAGGAAAATATAATTACTCTTATTCCAGGGGGAGCTGTTCTAAAAAGAAATTCCCCGGTTGATACAGATGAAGAAAAGTATCTAATTCAAACTGCAGAATCCGTGATGTTAGAAGAGAAGATTAAAATTTCTCGAAAAGCCGCTTCTTTGGTAGACCCTAATGATGTAATTATTATAGATACCGGTTCAACTACCGAAAACCTTCCTAAATTTATTCCGGAAAATATGCCCCTAACTGTTATATGTTATACTCTAAATATTTTGTTTAATGTATATGAGAATAAGAATTGGAAATTAGTTTTTCCCGGAGGTTACTTCCATAATAATACTCTAATGTTCGAAAGCCCGGAAGGGATAGGGGTAATAAAAAAGATAAGGGCTAATAAAGCTTTTATTTCAGCTGCAGGCGTTTCTGAAAAATTAGGAGTTACCTGTGCAACTGATTACGAGAAGGAAACCAAGAAGGCAGTTATTGAATCTTCGGATACTAAAATTTTATTAGTAGATTCTTCAAAATTTGGAAAAATTAAAATTTCACACTTTGCAAACCTTACCGATTTTGATATTGTTATCACTGATTCAGGAATTTCCAAAGAGTGCGAAGAAATTGTTAAAAATATCGGTATTAAGTTATATATTGTCTAAAATATGAAGTGAAACAAGTTAGAGAAATTACTATCTATTAGAAGAAAAGGGGAGGAATAAAATGAGATTATTTGGTGGAGTTTTTATGGGAATTATATTTTTAACAGTAGGTATAATTTTACTTCTGAATAGTTTTTTTAACTTTAATATCAATATGTTTAAATTAACGATAGGAGTTCTTATTGTTTTATTCGGAGTATTTATTCTTTTTAATGGTTTTGGTTTTCAAGATAGCAGAAACATCGTCTTTAGAGAAGGAATAATCAGGGTTTCAGAGGTTCAAGATGAATATAATATTATATTTTCCTCAGGTACAGTCGATTTATCAAAAGTAAAGATAGAAGATGAGGTGAAGAGGATAGAGGTTAATACCATATTCGCAGAGGGAAGAGTTATTCTTAATCCCGATGTCCCAACATTAATTAAAGCGAGTTCTGCTTTTGGGGAATTGGAATTACCGGATAGATCATCAGTGATATTTAGTTCCCAAAAATATAGAATAGGTGATATTAGCACTAATCAAGGATATTTAGAAATTAAAGCAAGCGCAGTATTTGGTAAGCTGAAATTTATAACTACTAATTAATTTTTTCATTCTTAGCAGGGTAAACTGCAGAAGGAATCCATAGCTGTACTTTTTTTTATCTTCTGGAACCTGCGGGCACGATACATCGTGCCCCTACACCCGTCATCCCATAAAAATGGTAATCCATTCTATCCTGTTTTGCCTTTTAGACCTGTGGGCGTATGCAATACGGTTTATTTATCCTTCTTATTTTCCCTGATTTTTTCTATCTTTTCTTTCGCTTTCTTAACTCGATACTTGTACGATACGAATTTATTCTGATTCTCGGTTTCTATTCTCTTTACGAGATACGAGATACGAATTAGATTTGACAGGAAAAAATAAATATGATATAAATAGACTGACGGTCAGTCTATTTAT
>NMQN01000252.1 GCA_003575245.1 Candidatus Atribacteria bacterium 1244-E10-H5-B2
GGTACTAGTAAATACGGAATCTGGGGAGCAATAATAGGGATGATAGCCGGCATAATCTTCTTTCCTCCTTTCGGAATGATTTTAGGGATATTTATCGGTGCAATTGTAGGAGAGCTTATTGCCGGCAAAGAGAATTCAATGGCCCTGAAAGCCGGTATGGTTACTTTTATCGGAAGTATGACGGCGGTTTTTATCAAACTGTCTTTATCTTTGGTAATGGCTTTCTATTTTTTTATCAACTAGTTTATCATATTTTTTACTTAGGTAGCTATCTTAATGATTTATCCATTATCTCAACCTTCTTTTTAAGTTTATATTTACATCTATAAAGATATGTTGGTAGACTTTTTCGCAACAACCATTATTTCTATCTCATCGAGGTTAATTTTTTGTCGATTCCAATTACCTGCAGTTCCTCCCCAGATATTTACTACTTCGAACCCTGCCTGGCGAAAAAGCATAACCAGTTCTGTTGGCACATATCCATGCTCTTTTGTCCGAACACTTTTTTTACCTTCAGGGGTATCCCAGTCCATCAGACAAGTTTCAGTCATTGTAAGCGGGTCAAAAATACCTTTTTCCACATCCTTTTGAGTGAACTGTCTAATCTTGGCAAATCCATTTGGTGCAGTTAAAATAAAGTAAGCACCAGGCTTAAGAGCAACATGAACATTTCGAAGAATGTTCAGGTCGTGCTCAATAGCGTCATCATCCTTACACAATAAACTGAATGCACCTTCACATAAACAGAGCGCCACATCAAACAATTTATCTGAAATAAATTGGGTCGCATCAGAATGTATCCATTCTACCTTAACCTTTGCTTCTTGGGCTGTCTTCTTTGCTTCAGCCAACATTCCCGAAGATATATCTACACCTGTAACTTGATACCCACGTCTGGCCAATTCAACAGCATGACGTCCAGTCCCACAGCCCATATCTAAGATGCAGCAACCTGGGGAAAGGTTTAATTCATCAAGAATAAAATCAACTTCTTTCACAGTATTTTTTGTAAAGCAGTTTTCCATATATATAGGAGCATGGCCATCAAAGAATTCTTCCCATTCATTCTTTCTTATCATTAATCTTTTCCTCCCTTTAAAAATCAAAAATCGTATGGTTCTATTTTGAAAAATTAACAATCCCTTTTCCAAATTTTAGGATTTATTTTTTGTCAAATGTGTAAAATTGACCCTCGCTACTTGCTCATTACAATGCCATAATCATAATTGCTTCACGCCAGGCAGCTAAAAAGATAATTGCAACTCCAAATCCTAACCCAATCCATTGTTCCAATGATAATCGTGGGACTGAAGTAATACGGTAAGAATTTTTTGCGAGTGCAAAACGAGATTGATTATAAGTTGCAACCGCCACAAGAAGGAATCCTATCATCTCGTAGGGCCCGGAACGGGCAAATATGGCAAATGATGGCGCCATCCGTTCAGGCATAGATATCGCAAACGAATTTGTCCCTATGAATATACTATACAATGTGAGGTTTCCGAAAACTGTAACATAACCTAAGGGAAAGAAGTCGAACCATAAAATTAAATTTACCAAAACGAGTAAACACACTGCTCCGAGATTATATCCTGCGATTTTCCCCCATTCTGCAAGTAAGGTATTTGAAGCTTCTGTACCCACTATCCTAACTGCAACTGATTTTCCCTTCAAAAAACCTTCGGGCAAAAAATAATAACTCAAAAACCATACCAGGGTGAATAGAATTATTCCTACTGTAAGCAGGCTAATAAATCTAATCATGAATTTTTCGTTCATAAAATATTTTTTAATTTTAGATAAGACAATGCCTCTTAATTTTTTCAATTGGATTATTTTTTGCTCTTCTGGCCGAGGATTGTGTAAGATAACGGTACAATTTTGTCCTTCTCCAAACCTTCAAGGGCAGCTGATACATCGTGCGGATACTCGGTAAACTCTTTACAAAAAATACTGTGAAAGAAGTTGATTTTATTCTTGATGAATTAAACCTTTCCCCAGGTTGCTGCATCTTAGATATGGGCTGTGGGACTGGACGTCATGCTGTTGAATTGGCCAGACGTGGGTATCAAGTTACAGGTGTAGATATATCTTCGGGAATGTTGGCTGAAGCAAAGAAGACAGCCCAAGAAGCAAAGGTTAAGGTAGAATGGATACATTCTGATGCGACCCAATTTATTTCAGATAAATTGTTTGATGTGGCGCTCTGTTTATGTGAAGGTGCATTCAGTTTATTGTGTAAGGATGATGACGCTATTGAGCACGACCTGAACATTCTTCGAAATGTTCATGTTGCTCTTAAGCCTGGTGCTTACTTTATTTTAACTGCACCAAATGGATTTGCCAAGATTAGACAGTTCACTCAAAAGGATGTGGAAAAAGGTATTTTTGACCCGCTTACAATGACTGAAACTTGTCTGATGGACTGGGATACCCCTGAAGGTAAAAAAAGTGTTCGGACAAAAGAGCATGGATATGTGCCAACAGAACTGGTTATGCTTTTTCGCCAGGCAGGGTTCGAAGTAGTAAATATCTGGGGAGGAACTGCAGGTAATTGGAATCGACAAAAAATTAACCTCGATGAGATAGAAATAATGGTTGTTGCGAAAAAGTCTACCAACATATCTTTATAGATGTAAATATAAACTTAAAAAGAAGGTTGAGATAATGGATAAATCATTAAGATAGCTACCTAAGTAAAAAATATGATAAACTAGTTGATAAAAAAATAGAAAGCCATTACCAAAGATAAAGACAGTTTGATAAAAACCGCCGTCATACTTCCGATAAAAGTAACCATACCGGCTTTCAGGGCCATTGAATTCTCTTTGCCGGCAATAAGCTCTCCTACAATTGCACCGATAAATATCCCTAAAATCATTCCGAAAGGAGGAAAGAAGATTATGCCGGCTATCATCCCTATTATTGCTCCCCAGATTCCGTATTTACTAGTACC
>NMQN01000786.1 GCA_003575245.1 Candidatus Atribacteria bacterium 1244-E10-H5-B2
CTTAACTATGTTGATGGTTTCTAAAAGTTTCGTCATACCCTGTAAAGCTAAAAACTCTGTCTGTAAGGGGATGTAAACTTCTTGAGCAGTAGTTAAAGCATTTAATGTTAAAAGACCCAAGCTGGGAGGGCAGTCTATAAACACATAATCAAATTTATTTAATCCTTCTGTGGTCTCTTTAAGTAAAAATTCCCTGCCGGCTAATCCTGAAAATTCTATCTCCGCTCCGGATGAATTAAGAGAAGAGGGGACCAGGCTAAGACCATTTCTTTCGATAGTTGTTTCCTTTAAACTTACAGTTCCCTTTAAAAGCTCATAAACTGTATTCTTAAGCTCGTGAGCAGGGATTCCTAAGCTGTAAGTTAAATGTGCCTGAGGATCTAAATCTATCAATAAGACGTGCTTTTTAAGCCTGTTTAGACCCGCTCCTATATTAACAGCACAAGTAGTTTTACCTACTCCACCTTTTTGATTGATTAAAGCTATTATTTGCATTAATTCTCCCTTTTTTTATCAGACAGCTTTTTTATTATATTATTTTTTATCTATGCCTAAAACATTTATAAAATAAAATATAATCTTTAATTAAAAATTCTATCTGGTATGATTGCTAAATGGCATAACTTCCAAAAAATCACTTGGTGATAAGATCTTTATCCCCTGGTATTCCTTTAGGGGCAGTAGATGACGTTTATCTCCGGAGATGATATATTGGGCCCCAGCCTCTACTGCACATTCCAGTATCCGGTTATCATCTTCTTTTCCCTTAACAACCGAAATTTTAACCTTTGGTTTAACCTGGAGGGCCTTTCCCTTTATTCTGTTTAGGACTCTTTCAACCTGTTCTCTGTCCCACTCAAACTTTTTTCTGAGGATCTTCTCTATTTCATATAAAATAAAGGAAGAGATAAAGACCTCTATCTCATTATTTATGAATAATTCTAAAATTTCGTGTGGTTTTCCAGTAAAATTTAACCCAGAGATAAAGACATTGGTATCTATCACTACTTTTGGTTTTTTATTTTCTATAGGCATCGACAATATTTTCCACCTGATCTTCGGTAATCACTTTTTCTTTGGCCTTTATTTTTCCGTATCTTAAGATTTCCTTCCATTCTTGCTGCTCAATATATCGCCTTATCGTTTCTCTTATTAATTCACTTCTTGTTCTATCTTCCTTTTTCATCAGCTCTTGAATCTTCTCCGCCATTTCTGGTGGTACAGATAAGCTTATAATTTTAGTTGTTCTTTCCATAAATTTCTCCTTTAATACTCAGTATTAATAAACTAAATATATCAAATATAAAGAGATAAGTCAACTTTATTTGGAAACCATATTTAATATCTTCTGAAAATAAAATCAAATTAGAAATGGCCAAGATACACAATACGATTAATAAGACAGACACATTCCTTTTCATTTTCTTACCTCCTCCCCCTCTACTCCAAAAGTTTCTCTAATATCTTCGGCAACTGGCTCTTGTGGACACGGAGCCCTAATTGGACAAAACCATCAGTAGAAATTTCTAAGTCCAGTTTCAACTTCGTAGGGGTTACAAATTCAGGCAATGTTTTTACTGGTTTCCCGACTGAAACTTTGCCCAATCGGGGAGACCTAATAACCCGGTTAAAAGACTTTTTGATTAGGTTAAAAACCATATCAAAAAGTATGGTCTCATTGTCAAACAAATCTCCTTCCCGGATAACAATTTCTACCCAAGTCTGGTGGGAAATCTTAGAATAATCCCTAACCCATTTTGGCGGTTCTTCTAACTCCGAATACCTTAATTTGAGGTAGATTTTCAGGCTTTCCGATGTACTCTTCATCTTACAGAACATCAAATTGTTATAACTATACCGGGTATAGGTCTCTAAGAAAGTAACTACTACCCCTTTTTTAATCTCATTGAGACAGAAATTACTAATCTTCTTGAATAGGTCTCCTTCCCAAACTGGCTTATCTTTCAGAAAACTAGCCTCGTCAAACATTTTTAATAATCCTCCTTTTTCAATTTCCTCTTTCCGATCCTCATATCTTCGGGCAATCTCTGAATCATCAAAAAACTCTACAAAACTACCTTTCTTCAAATTTAACCCTCCTTCCTTATTATTAATGGCTAATACAGTTTCCAGCCTTAGCCTTTAATAAAAGTGGTAGTTCCTGAAGCGGAATCAAGATAACCATATACGCTAATTGTTTGTGTCCAAGTTCCACTTCCAGAAATACCATCGGGATTTATAGTACCTTCAAAATAGATTACTAAAGATACTGTCGATCCATAAACATTTAAGTAACTTCCGCTAATATTTGCGGTAATAATAGAGTTTTTAAATGTCCCGTAACCTGTACTCCAATTGATGAATGGTTGACCTACAATATAAAAATTATAAATAGTGAGTGAACCAGAATTGTCAACGATATTACATTTTGAAGTTGTAACTGCACCAATATCTGCAATTAGTGAAGAAGTAGTAAATGTAGTGGTATTAGTCATCGTCCAATTGCCAGATGAATTTACTGATGGAGTTACTACTCCACCACAACCACTTAGAAAAATTGTCAGTATTAAAAATAATATTGTTAAAGGATATATCCTTTTCATTTAATCCTCCTAAAATAGAATTTATTTAATTATTGTATCCTGTTTTAATGGTAAACATTAATTGCTAATTCATTAATTTTTACTGAAGATGCTTGTTTGCCAAAAGTATCGATTAAAGCATAATCGGGATGGCTTTGACCAGGAGAAAGGGTATAATTTTCATACCAGGAATCATAATAAATGCTACTATCAATACAATTTACTGTGAAATAAATTTCATAATCATATACAACTCCAGCGCTATTATTTTCAATGGTATAATAGGCGTGTACCATCGACCACTTTTCTAAATATTCATAATATTCTTGGTCCCAATTGTCTAAGGTAATCACAACGTCTCCTGATGGTTCGG
>NMQN01000851.1 GCA_003575245.1 Candidatus Atribacteria bacterium 1244-E10-H5-B2
TGTTATTATTATTATGATCTCCCTAGCACTCTGTATAGTATTCCCTCAGATAATTACTTGGCTACCAGCACAAATGATACACAAATAATATGTCCCTCTTAAGAGGAGAGATAAATAGGAGTAGGTGTTTTAAAGTAAGCAGACTTGGATGATCAGAAAAGTACCGGAGAGAAAGCTATCTAAAAAGTATTTAGAACTTCTTAGGTGGCCTTATTTTTAATGTTAGATGAACCGTCTTTGGGATTGGCTCCTATATTAGTCCAAGGGATAATCGAGATTATACAAAAAATCCATCAGGAAGGGATTACTGTACTCTTAGTTGAACAGAACGCTTTCGCTGCTTTAAAAATAGTTGATTATGCTTATGTACTGGAGATTGGTAAGGTTGTTTTGCAAGGGACAGGAGAAGAGCTTTTACAAGATGAAGGGGTAAGGAAAACTTATTTAGGAGAGGATTAAAAGTAAAACTAATAGGTCTGAGGCTACCGACCCCTACCCCCCCCTAGATAAAAGTTTATTAAAAAGAAGGGGAGCGGGAGTATTCAAGAATCAATGGCTCAAAGTCTTTGCTAATTTTTCCATATATGAAAATTTTACTAAGAATATTAGATATGAAACAAGCTTTTAACGAAGATACCGAATTTCCGCTTATGATCATACCTATTTAGAAAAAGACCCCCCTTAAAACGCAAAATTCGAGGTTTTATTTTAGCTAAATTAGCAGAATAGCCTTATATCTTATAGCTTTCAGGGTTTAAGGCTAAAAAGGGGGTGGTAAAAAGGTATCGAGTGGGTCAGAGAAACGCTAATAGAGCGGAAATTGAGCGGTTTTAGGGGTATCCTGAACGAATTGCCAGTATGATTTTTAAGGAAGGCGGAAAGATTGAGGGGGCTTAACTATGGCAAAAAAATCTTTTGAATTTGATACTCTTTTTTCTGATGTCGAGCAGAGCCTCGAAGAACGAAAGATTAGGATAAAGACTATATGCTTTAAGACTTGCTCGAAGTGCGGGGAAACAAAGCTAATCTTTAAATTTCCGATTGATAAGAGAAATACTGATGGCAGGGTCGGGATTTGCAAGGAGTGTCGGAGTAAGGAGTCTTTAAGATATTATTACCAAAACAGGGAGCGAATATTAATTCAGGTTAAAGAATATCAAAAAACTAACAAGAAGGACAGGAATCTCTATTTTCAGGACTACCGGATAAAGAATAAGAAACATCTAAAAGAGCTTGCCGGGAAATGGTATAGGAAAAATAAAAAAGCAATCAAGAAAAGGAACTTGGAATATTACCAGGAGAATTTAGAGGCCTGTTTGCTCCGGAGAAAACTTTGGATAGAAAAGAATAAGGAAAGGATCAAGAAATATAATAGAGAATATAAGCGAAAGCGTGAGATCGTAAGTTAGAGCTATCCTAAACAATTTATTAAATAATAGAGGGTAAATTATGGACTACACAGAAACAATATTATTTCTCTTTGGCTTTTACTTGATAAGAATTTTACTCATAGCAGGCGTGTTATTTGTATTGGCTAAAGTGTATAAACGTTATTTAAGATATTTATTTAAAAAGAAATAAAAGAGGTATTTTAAAGTGAAAAGGAAAGTTTTAATATCGTTCTTGGTTATAATTTTAATTTTAGCGTTAACCGGTTGCGGGATGGTTGCTCCGGGAATCCCTAGTTGGATGGTAGTAGAAGAAACAGTTTATAATTACTGGCAGGCGATTATTAATCGGGAATATGAATTAGCAAAGTGGTATTGCATTCCTAACGGAGTTTGGTATAACAAGATTGATGAATGGGAAGAATATATAAATGCTAATTCTGAAGGTGAGGCCTCGATATTAATTTTTCTTGATAAATTTTATGGGACAACTGAGATAATTGGAGATATAGATAATTATGACCCTGACATTATATATGAGGCTATTGCGTATGTAAAAATTATTACTCATAAAAGACCTTTCCCTAATGATTATGTAACAGATATTGATGTCTTTGAATATGAAACAGGATTGATTAAGCAAAATTATCCACCCGGAGATTGGGAACTTAGGTAAAATTTGAGGGAGTGAAGAATGGTTGAGAGTTTTTTTATCCTTTATCCGAGATTCGGAGAAGACCAGATTAGATATTTTCTGTTATGACGAAAAAGAGGTCCCGGACTTAGACGAGATACTAAGAAAGAAGTTTAGATTTTTTATGGTCCGCACTGATAAGGATTCGATCCTGGCCTTTAAGACGGGGGAATATTCCCAGATCAAGGACATTATGCAAAAGCTAAATAAATTCTACGGTTTTGAATGGGCTGGGGAACCTTTAATTTGGGATAGAACAAAGTAAAGAATTTTAAAAAATTAGTGGTATCGGCTTGATAGTATTTCTTAGTCAATCATACGCGATATCAGGAACAGGATCATAAAAGTTTGTTAGTCAAAATAACTAAAAAAAGGAAGGGGGGCAATTAAATTATGTGGTGGTTGTGTTTGATACCGGTATTGATACTCGGGCTAATAGCCCTAAATGCTTATATGTCAGGCAAGGAATTAAAAGAAGATATTAAAAGGAAAGATAAATTGACAAAAGAATACAAAATACAAACAAAATAGAAGGTGATTAGATTTTAAATTAAAGAATCGAATCCCGGCAGTCCGGCTTTCTTTCCAGAGTTCTCCGGATTGCCGGTCCCCTGCCTCCTTAAATAAATGTTTTTTAAGAGGGGGCAGGGGATATTTAAAGAGTGAACGGCGTTCACAAAATAGAAAGGAAATAGGTTGCTAAAGAATCCCGGTGATCTCTCCGGCCAGGCTTACTAAATAATATCTCAGTTACTTTTATCTGTTTTCTTATAGTTATCTATTATTGTTGACAAATGTTGTTTATGGTGGTAAAATTAGACAGAATAAAAATAAAGGGGGATTTGTGATGTTAACTCTTCAAGAAGTAGCT
>NMQN01000294.1 GCA_003575245.1 Candidatus Atribacteria bacterium 1244-E10-H5-B2
CCAAAGAATCTTGAAGGGCTAAAGCATTAATAACTGTCGCTAACATGCCCATATAATCAGCCGAAACCCGATTTATACCTTTTTCGCTCCCCTCCTGGCCTCTAAAGATATTTCCCCCTCCAATTACAACCGCTGTTTGTACTCTAAGTTCTTTTATCTTTGTAATTTCTTTAGCGATAAAATTAATCTTTTGGATATCGATACCATAACCTTTTTCTCCAGAGAGTGATTCACCACCAAGTTTTAAGAGAATTCTCTTATATTCAGGCTTTTTCATATTTTTTATCCTTCACCACAATAATTAGCGTATAGCGTACAGCGTTTAGCGTATAGATACAGTAATAAGTAATGAGCTTAAATTTCCTAAATCATAAAAACAGGCACTTATTACAGGTTACTTAACACACGTTATACGTTACATCCATTGTTGATTGGTTAGTTAACTGATATGTAACGATTTAATAACCAATTAACCAGGTAACCAACTAACTATATAACTAAATGTATACGCTCTACGCTAAACGCTATACGCTAGTTTGCACGAGATACGAATTAGATTTCTTCGCCAAGTAACTGTATCTTGTATTTAATACTAACGACTATTCACTATTCACTAACGACTAATCTATTTGGGAGTAGAAATGTTAACAATAATTGCCTTTATATTTGTTTTTAGTATATTAATATTTTTTCATGAATTCGGTCATTTTATTGCTGCTAAAGCATCTGGAGTAAGGGTATATAAATTTGCCTTTGGTTTCGGACCAAGAGTAGTAGGGTTTACAAAAAACCAAACAGAATATGTAATCTGCTTAATTCCTCTCGGCGGTTATGTAAAAATGGCTGGTGAAATGGGACAAGAAAGTGTTAAAGAAACATCAGAAGAAGTGACAGTAGAACAAAGATTTGACAAGAAATCATTAGGAATTAGAGCATTAATAGTGGCCTTAGGTCCTTTTATGAATATTGCAACCGCCGTTGTTATATTTAGTCTTATATTTTTTATAAATGGAATTCCAGTAGTTACCAATTCTGTATCGACAGTTATTGAAAATGGCCCTGCTGAACAAGCTGGTATATTTTCCGGAGATAAAATTATCGCGATTAATTCGATAAAAATGGAAGATCCTAATGTAATTGCCAATATTATAAATAAAAGTTCAGGCGAAAAGTTACAAATTACCTTAGATAGGGTAGGGGAGGTTATTGAGGTTTTTGTAATTCCTGAATATGATGATAGTTACAAAAAAGGGTTAATTGGAATTACCTTTAAAATATCTGTCGAAAAGATTAATATATTTTCAGCCTTTTCCAAGGGCTTAATTGCAACTGGAAATATTATTAAATTAATATTTTCCAACACAATGGAGATGATTACTGGAAAAGTCCCCCTTGAAATAGCAGGACCTTTAGGTATAGCTCAAATGACTGGAGAAGCAGCAAAATTAGGCTTCTTAAACTTATTATATTTTACAGCAATTTTAAGTATATTTATAGGATTGTTTAATCTTCTTCCCATCCCTATTTTAGATGGCGGGCATATAATAATTTTAGCTATTGAAAAATTAAGAGGTAAACCATTGGAAGCTGAAAAAATAAGCTTTATGTATTTCATCGGGATATCACTTATGATAATTCTTTTTATTATTGCTACTTATAAGGACATTTTAAGAGTTTTTGTTAAGTAGAAAAAGAAGGAAATTGTAAAAGATGTATATGAGAAGAAAGACCAGGAGCGTGAAGGTAGGTAACTTGGAAATCGGAGGGGATGCTCCAATTTCAGTTCAATCAATGACTAATACTGACACGAAAAATGTATCAGATACAGTATCCCAGATAAAAAGAATGGAAAAAGAAGGTTGTGAACTTGCAAGAGTGGCTGTTCCAGACTCAGAGTCATGTTCTTCGTTACCATTGATAAAAAAAGGAATCAATATACCCTTAGTTGCTGATATTCACTATGATTATAAATTAGCCTTAAAATCAATTGAATGTGGTGTGGATGGATTAAGGATAAACCCTGGAAATATCGGCAATAATGAGAAAATTAGATTAATTATAAAATCAGCAAAGAAAATGAATTTACCTATTAGGTTTGGTATAAACTCCGGTTCGTTAGATAAAAATATACTGAAGAAATATAAAAAAGCAACTCCTCGGGCTTTAGTGGAAAGTGCTGTAAATGTTATCAAGATATTGGATGAACTCAACTATCATAATATAATATTCTCCATTAAATCTACAAATACAATTAATACTATCGAAGCAAATAATATATTTTCCTCAAAATATGATTACCCTTTACATTTGGGAATTACTGAAGCAGGCCCGCCTTTTCAAGGTATTATTAAATCATCTGTTGGAATTGGTTCACTATTATTTCAAGGAATCGGCGACACTATTAGAGTATCACTGACTGGAGACCCCGTAGAAGAAATAAAAGTAGGGTATGAGATACTAAAGGTCTTACATCTTAGGCAAAGAAGCCCAGATTTAATTTCTTGTCCTACTTGTGGGAGATGCAAAGTAGACCTAAGTAAAATTGTAAAAAAAGTGGAAAAGAAGATTCGCCATATAAATAAACCATTAACTATTGCGGTTATGGGTTGTATGGTAAATGGTCTGGGTGAAGCAAAAGAAGCTGATATAGGAGTTGCATTTGATAAAAAAAATGGTGTGCTGTTTAAAAAAGGTAAGATAATTGCTAAATATAGTGATAAAATAATAATAAGAAGATTATTAGAAGAAATTAAAGTTATGTAAAAAGATGTAATATGTAACTGGTGATAAGTAACCTGTAATAAGTACTTATTTTCATGATTTCTGAAATCTAATCTTATTACTTATTACTCATCACTCATTACAGTATTTTATACTTGATACGAATTTACTCTGGCTCCTGGTTTTTTCCTATTATTTTCCTAACCAATTAATATGATTTAGTAAATT
>NMQN01000251.1 GCA_003575245.1 Candidatus Atribacteria bacterium 1244-E10-H5-B2
TTAATGAAAAAGGACAAAATATTAAATGGCCACATCCAGTAATACAGGTACAAAACGGTAAATACGTTATTGTATATCCTGAATCTTCCCAGGAAAATGCTCCAATTTATCCAGCTACAGAATGGAAGAAGAGATAAAATAGGTTATGGGGATTGTAACTTAAATTACAATCCCCATAATTTTGTTATTAATTTTTATAATTTAAGAAGAAATCTTATTTTTCAAAATAACAAAGTTACTGCATTAAATCCTGTTATTGGCTATGATAATTCTGCAAAAATTGCTAAAAAAGCTCATCAAGAAGGGATTACTTTAAAAGAAGCAGCAATGAAATTGGGTTTATTAACGGAAGGGGAATTTAATAAGGCTTTAGATCCTTCAAAAATGGTTTAAACTAAAACAGAATAAATAAGGATTTTGATTTTTATTACTATAAGGAGATTATAAAAAAAAATGAATATCAACGAAGAGTCATTAAAACTACACGAAGAAAACAGAGGTAAGATTGAAGTAATAAGTAAGTCCAAGATAAAAGATATGCATGACTTAGCGGTAGTCTATACTCCAGGAGTAGCTGAACCCTGCAGAAAGATTCATCAGGATATCTCTCAGGTTTATAAATATACCACCAAGGGGAATATGGTCGCTGTAGTAACTGATGGAACTGCTGTCTTAGGCTTAGGGGATATAGGTCCAGAAGCTGCTTTGCCAGTAATGGAAGGAAAGGCAGTTCTCTTTAAACATTTTGCAGGTGTAGACGCCTTCCCCATCTGTCTTGCTACCAAAGACCCGGATAAGATTGTAGAAGCTGTAACCTTAATAGCTCCCACCTTTGGGGGTATTAATCTCGAGGATATCAGTGCACCTCGTTGTTTCGAGATAGAGAATAGATTAAAGAAGATATTAAATATCCCTGTGTTTCATGATGATCAACACGGAACTGCAGTAATCGTCTTATCTGGTTTAATTAATGCCTTAAAAATAGTAGGGAAGAAGATAGATGAAATCAAATTAGTAGTAAATGGTGCCGGGGCAGCTGCTATCGCGGTATCAAAGTTCCTTATGTCATCAGGGGTAAAGAATACTATTCTCTGTGATTCCAAAGGAATTATATATAAAGGCAGAAAAGAGAATATGAATCCTGTCAAAGAGGAGATGTCCAAAGTTACTAATCGGGAAATGATCAAAGGAACTTTAGCTAATGCAATAGGAGAAGCTGATGTATTTATTGGCCTATCCGTAGCTGGGGCCCTAAAACCAGAAATGGTAAAATCTATGGCTACCGATCCTATCGTCTTTGCTATGGCCAATCCTATCCCGGAGATTATGCCTGATGAGGCCAAAAAATCAGGTGTCCGAATTGTCGCTACTGGCAGGTCCGATTTTCATAATCAAGTCAATAATTGCTTAGGCTTTCCTGCTATCTTCAAAGGAGCACTCAAAGTAAGGGCCAGTCAGATAAACGAAGAAATGAAGATAGCTGCTGCTTATGCTCTTGCTTCTTTAATAAGTGAAGAGGAATTAAATGAAGATTATATTATTCCCGATGCTTTTGATCCCCGGTTAGTGGAAGTAGAATCAGAGGCGGTAGCTAAAGCTGCTGTAAAGAGCGGAGTAGCGAGGATATAATGGAAATTCGGCTGTAAAAAAATATCAGACGACAATTTGGATTGAGGGTTAAATTAAAGGAGGTAAAAGACTGATGAAGTTGTTTAGGTGTCCAAAATGTAGAATGTTATATAAGAGAAAGGACGAAGATATGGGTGGTCGTTGTGTGGTTAAAGGGTGTGGCTCAGTTCTGGTTCTGGAGGGAATAAGTGATTTGAAGGATACGGGAGAGCCTCTTATAACAGATCGTATGATGGATATTTTGTTCCAATATGGAGAGTTGGATCCTAAATTTTCTGAAGATAAGTATGATTATGCATTCTTTGTTTCTCCGAATGCATTAACCAAGTTGAGTCACGAAGAAGTAAAGAGGAAACCGTATTTGCATATCCCCATATTTACAAAAAAGAACCACAAATTCATTGGATATAAAGTTATGATAGTTTCTGATATGGAAGACGGAAAAATTTATTTTGGAAGGGAGCACAAGTAATGATAACTAAAAATCATATTAAGATGCTTGAAAAATCTAAGGAGATTCAGAAATTGTGGGAACCAATTATTTTTAAAGAAATAAAGAAAATACAACTTCTAAAGGGAGATATTTAAGATGAAGAAATATAGAATTGAAGAGGATTTGCTTGGTAAAAAGAAAATTCCAAATGATGCTTATTACGGGATTCAGACTCTGAGGGCTCTAGAAAATTTTCCTATAACAGGTTATAAAATGGATAATGAATTAATTAGAGCACTAGGAATAGTTAAAAAAGCAGCAGCCAAAGCAAATATGATGATCGGTTTGCTCGATGAGAAACGTGCTCAAGCTATAATAAGTGCCGCCCAAGAGGTAACCGATGGCAAGCTTAATGGAGAATTCTTGTTAGACCCAATTCAGGGAGGGGCAGGGACTTCTATAAATATGAATGTAAATGAAGTGACTGCTAATCGAGCTATAGAACTGTACGGGAAAGGAAAGCGCGGGGATTATTCTATAATTTCACCCTTAACCCATGTTAATATGTCTCAATCAACCAATGATGTCGTTCCCACTGCCCTAAGAATTGCTCTTCTTTTTAAATCTCCTAAGTTGTTAAAAGCCACGGAGAGAGTAGAAAAGGCTTTTAGGGAAAAATCTAAGGAATTTGACCATGTTTTGAAGATGGGGAGAACTCAGCTGGAGGATGCTATACCTATAAGATTGGGACAAGAATTTTTAGCCTATGCCAATGCAACCAGGAGATCGAGGGAAAGAATAGTTGGATCAATTGAAAATTTAAAAATAATAAATATGGGCGCAACTGCTATAGGAACTAGTCTTAATGCTGATTCTCAATATA
>NMQN01000249.1 GCA_003575245.1 Candidatus Atribacteria bacterium 1244-E10-H5-B2
AATTCCCCAGCCCGAACAACAGAATTATCTATTCCTCCCGCGATAGAAACATGGCATCCAATCTTCAATCTCTGTTTCCTCTTTTCTTCTTCGGTCATTTAGTTTTTATTATAAAAATTAGAGATTATTGAGAAATTTTATTGACTTCTCTACTTTTATAAGTATAACATATTACTATAATCTAATTAAACAATTATTACCCTTGTACTCTACTCGCCTAAAAATTTTTTGGCTTAAGGAATAGGGGAAAGAAATGTATAAGCAAATCCTCAAAGAATTAAAAGAACATATTCCTTTTACTGCTATCGGAGCTGCTACCGGAATAATTATGATAATATTTTTACAAAAACTACCCTCCAAATTTTCCTATAATATTTTTTACACCCTTCACCCTCTCCATGTTTTTTTAAGCGCACTGGTTACTACCTCTATGTATAATTTTTATAAATGCGGGACGGATAAGAAAAAATGTAACCTGGGAATTTTAATTTTTGTCGGTTATGTGGGCTCTATCGGAATAGCTACATTAAGTGATTCGGTAATCCCCTATCTGGGTGAAATTTTGCTCGATTTACCTCATCGAGAAATTCATTTGGGTTTTATTGAAGAATGGTGGCTGGTCAATCCCTTAGCCTTATTCGGAATTGGAATAGCTTTTCTAAAACCCTCTACGAAGTTCCCTCATTTTGGTCATGTTCTCCTTAGTACCTGGGCTTCACTCTTCCATATTATTATGGCTTTAGGACAGACTTTGAACTGGTTTACTTACATTGGTATTTTTATTTTTTTGTTTCTCTCTGTTTGGATGCCCTGCTGTGTAAGCGATATCGTATTCCCTCTTCTATTTGTGAAAACGCCAGAAAATTAAAAAATCTTTTAAGAAATTAAGGGAATTAAAAACAGTAATTGATTGTTTTAATAAGTGATCTAATTGGTGACCATCACTCGCCTGCTGTCTTATATTATAATAATTGCTGTAAATATATTGTAATATTCTCATATTTAGTTTTCTTTTTACTATGTTATAATAACTTAGTTAATATATAAAAATTCTTTGGATAATTAAATTTATAAGAAATGAGGCAAATATTACGAGTTTCCGCGACAAATTGATTAATCTTTTTTATAAAACAGCTACTGGTAGTAAGAAAGTTCGAAATTTTCTTACTCCTATCGGAATAATATTTTTTTTCAGTCTTATTGGATCACTTATTATAATATCTCTTCGGATTGATAAACTCCTACATTTTCCCAAACTTATTTCTTATCCACTAAACACCATTATATCTTTTTTCATCCTTGTTACAGGTTTACTCTTAATGCTATGGTCAATTTTACATTTTATAAAAGTTAAGGGAACACCTGTGCCTTTCAACCCACCACCCAAATTAGTTACTACTGGACCTTATTCTTATATCAGAAATCCCATGCTTAGTGGTGTTTTTATATTAATGTTTGGATTTGGTATCTTGTTTAGATTAATTTCTCTGGTTTTTATATTTACTCCCCTTTTTATTTTATTTAATTTTCTCGAGTTAAAGTCCATTGAAGAACCAGAATTGGAAAAACGTCTTGGCAAAGACTGCCTCGAATATAAAAAAAGTGTCCCGATGTTTTTTCCAAGATTTAAGAAAAATTAAAAACGGCACTCAAATGAGTACATTTATTTTAATGAAAATACTTGAATCTGCCCCAAGCAGGTATGACCAAGGCATTTATATTCTTACTCTGGGAAAATTAGATAAGGTTTATGATCGCCTGACATCTCATATAAAAAAGGGACAAACCATCCTCGACCTTGGCTGTGGAACTGGGGCATTATCCTTAAGAGCTGCTCAGAAAGGCGCAAAAGTAAAAGGAATCGATATTAATGCTCAAATGTTAGAAATCGCTCAAAAGCAAGTAATCAAAAAAAATCTCCTCCAAAATATTAACTTATGTGAAATGGGAGTTGCTGAACTGGAAACTGAAAAATCAGACAGTTATGATATGGTAATGAGCGGTCTTTGCTTTTCTGAATTATCTGAAGATGAATCAATTTTCACTTTAAAAGAAGTAAAGAGACTATTAAAGCCAGGAGGATCTCTTCATGTTGCAGATGAAGTAAGGCCTAAAAATATTTTAAAGAGGATATTAAATGGGATAGTAAAATTTCCTCTGGTAATAATTACGTATATTATTACCCAAACTACTATACACTCAATAGAGAACTTACCGGAAAAGATTAAAGAAAGTGGTTTGCTAATAGAATCAGTAAGGTTAAATAATATGGAAAATTTTATCGAAGTAGTAGCAAAAAATCCGAAGTAAAGAGAAAAGATAGAGGAATAAAATACAAATGAATATATTTAATTATATCACCATCAATATTATTGAAACTTTATTAAGAATGTTCCCTTTTCCTTGTAAGCCAGGTCTAATTAAAATCGGAAATCCAGATCAAAATTCTCCCGTTTTTTTAACCTGTAATTTTCATTTGACTGTAGAAAGAGTAAAAAGGGCCTTAAGAGGAATCGATTGTTACTTGCTCATCGCAAATAGTAAGGGGATCAATGTCTGGTGTGCTGCTACAGGAGGACATTTTACTAATCATGATGTTGTTTCCATTCTCAAGACCAGCGGCATCGAAAAACTCGTATCTCACCGAAAAGTCATATTACCTCAGCTTGCCGCCAGCGGCATTGAGGCTAAAACTGTTCAAAAAAAGACTGAATGGGAAATAATCTGGGGACCGATCTATGCAAAAGATATCCCCCTCTTCATAGATAATAATTTGCAAAAAACATCAACAATGCGGGAAGTTAAGTTTCCCTGGATACAACGTATTGAAATAGCTATTGCCTGGGCCCTTCCCATTTCTATTATATCCTCTTTTATTATGATTCCATTCTGGCCCAAAAGCATCTTCTCTATCATTTCCTTAATATGGATATTATCCTTTT
>NMQN01000340.1 GCA_003575245.1 Candidatus Atribacteria bacterium 1244-E10-H5-B2
TTCATAGTTGAGGAAAAACCAGATGTAGTAATTGATATTGTTGACACTTCAAATTTAGAAAGAAATTTATATTTAGCTGTTCAATTTATGGAATTAAAAGTTCCCCTAATTATTGCCTTAAATATGGCAGATATAGCGGAAAAGCAAGGGCTAAAAATAGATAGAGAAAGCTTTTCTAAGATATTGGGGGTTCCCCTTGTCTTTACAGTAGCTACTAAAAGTCAAGGACTAAATGAACTTCTTGATGAGGTAATCAAGATAGTTGAAACTAAAGCTAAACCAGAGGAAGGTGTTATAGATTATGGTAAAGAGGTTCATTTAGAGTTAGATAAATTAAAAAATATCCTCGCTCAGGACAAAGAACTAACAAAAAATTATCCCTCAGAATGGCTATCATTAAAACTCCTAGAAAGAGATGCATAAGTAACCAAGAGGGTTAGAGATAGTTTGTATTCTGATAAAATTATGACCCAGGTAGAAAAAAGCATAACCCAGCTAAAAAATATTTTTGGGGATAGCCCGGAAGCAATAATTGCTGATCGACGTTATGGCTATATTAGTGGCGCTTGCAGGGAGGCAGTTAAGAAAAATCCTGAAGAACGTCAGATTCTCTCTGATAAAATAGATCAAGTATTAGTGAATAGAGTGTTAGGTTTACCTATTTTTTTAACTTTGATATGGTTATTGTTTAATTTTACTTTTAAGTTAAGTGGACCTTTGATGGGTTTTATTGAAATGGGACAAGGGTGGTTAGGAAATTTATTCGGTGGCTTATTACCCGATGGTAGCGCTATCCAGTCTTTAATAGTTGACGGGATAATCGGAGGAGTAGGCAGCGTTCTGATATTTGTCCCTATAATATTTTTATTATTTTTAGCAATGGCTTTTTTGGAAGATACTGGCTATATGGCAAGAGCTGTATTTATCATGGATAAACTTATGCATAAAATTGGGCTTCATGGTCGATCTTTCATTCCTATGCTACTAGGTTTTGGTTGTACTCTTCCAGCAATTATGGCAACTCGTACTATTGAAGATAAAAATGATAGGTTTGTAACTATGTTGGTTGTTCCCTTTATAAGTTGTGGAGCACGACTACCGGTTTACGCCTTACTTATTGGAGCTTTTTTCATTGAACGGATAAGTGGTAATATCTTGTTTTCCCTTTATATACTCGGAATGGTGGTAGCAATTTTGATGGCTAAAATATTACGCAAGTATTTATTTAAAGGGGAAGCAGCCCCCTTTGTTATGGAATTGCCTCCTTATAGGATTCCTACCATTAAAGGGCTTTTAATGCATATGTGGGAAAGAGGCGTGATTTATTTGAAAAAAGCCGGAACCATTATTTTTGTTGGCGTCCTTATTATTTGGGTTTTAAGTAATTTTCCCTGGTCTCCAAATTATTCCAAAGATTATGATACTCTCATTGAGCAAGCTCAAAATAATGAAGAAATGGTTACCCAACTGGAAAATGAAAGAGCTTTTGAAAAATTAGAAATGAGTTATGCTGGAAAAATGGGAAAGACTATTGCGCCTATCTTCAAACCTTTAGGCTTTGATGATTGGAAGTTATCTGTAGGTTTAATTGGCGGATTTGTTGCTAAAGAGATTGTCGTGGGAACATTAGGAACTCTGCATTCGGTAGGTGAAGCAGATGAAGAATCAGAAAATTTGCGTCAAAGATTACAAAGCCAAACACGACCTGACGGAAGTAAAAAATTTAACCCATTAGTTGCTTACTCTATAATGATTTTTGTACTGCTTTATATCCCCTGTATAGCTGTTATCGCAGCTGTAAAGAGGGAAACTAATTCTTGGAAATGGCCTATATTTATGGTATTTTATACTACCGGGGTTGCCTGGATAGCTTCTTTCATTGTTTATCAAGGGGGAAGACTTTTAGGTTTGGGTTAAGCCAATCGTTGGTAAGTATTCTGTCTTACTAAACTATTAAATTAATTTTTATTAATTACTCAGAGGGATTCGTAGAAATAGTGAATAAAATAAATAAACAATTTATCGATACAGGACGAGTTAAAATCCTTTACGGTTCTGTAACATCTTTAGCTTTTTCTAATGATTTGTTTTAATTTAGTAACAGTTGTAGAAAGCTATTATTTCTGTCAAAATATAGTTTGTGATCTTAAAAAAATATATTAAGTATTAAAATTTGGGAAATCTATCTTACTTATTAATGAGGTATATTAAAATGAATGATTCAAAAAAAACGTAAAATGGGTAAGTAGCAATTTTAATAACCTTTAGGATTTATATTCTTCTTCTGTGATGAAATGGCCACCGGTAATTTCTTCTGACATCTTCCGATAACTTCGGTCAAATTCTAAGTGCAGGTTGATTCGATTAGGGCAAGAAGCGCCAATCAGTTCTTTTTTTAGAATATAAGCTGGGCCATCATCTTTGTATGTGGGGGCAAGATCATTATATTTCCTGATAAGTGTTCTGAATTTTTCTCCGCATTTATTGCATTGAGAATAAATCCAGAGCATTCCCGAGGAATCTTCTTCTCTTTTTCCAAATAATTTTTCAAAAAAACCAGAACTCATTTTAATGCCTCCTTAAAAATTTATAAATAAAAAGAAAAAATGTTTATTTAGCCAGTTTACTGTTTGCCCGGTTTAAGAATTAACTGGTTAACAGGAAAACGAGGTAACCATTACACTATGTACGCAATATGCAATATGCCTCTACTTTTTTCTCTCTTTTCTTTCTTTTTCTTTATTGACTCTACGCTATACGCTTTACGCCATACGCTAATATAGCTGTACGCTCTGCGCCAGGTTATATTCACTAGCGACTAATTCATTATAACATAGTATAAATTGTACTAATTTCGAGTAGTGTTTACACTTAGCTTAAAATAAATTGGTCATGCATGTGATCTTTCCTATAGAATATTAATATCCAAAAATATTC
>NMQN01000404.1 GCA_003575245.1 Candidatus Atribacteria bacterium 1244-E10-H5-B2
ATGCTGTTCCAGATAGTTACTCTTCCTTTTTTAGTCTTGGACACCGATGAAGCTAAACTATTAAATGATATTTGTCGTCCATATTTTGACAAGATTGCGGCTAAATGGAATCAGAAAATATTGTATATTGCCCCTTGGCCGGCTGCAGGATTATGGACCAAAAAAGAGATTAAATCTGTTGAAGACATGAAAGGATTAAAGACTCGTACTTACGATAAGAATGGTGCTCTGGTAGTTGAAGCCACTGGTGGTACTCCTTACGCTCTTCCCTTTAGCGAAGTTTATTTCTCTTTAGCTACTAACTTGATCGATTCGGTTATCACTTCTACACCAACCGGGGTGGATGGTAAATTCTGGGAAGTATTAGAATATTTCCAACGACTCAATATCACCCAAGCCACCGATATGGTTAACGTGAATCTTAAGGCCTTCAACAAATTAGATGAAAAGACCCAACAGATTTTAATTGATGTCGGTAGAGAAATGGAAGAAATAATGTGGGAGAGAGTAAAACAGACGGACAAGAAAAAAGAATCCATATGTAACAAGAATGGCATAATAAGTGTGCCTGTATCTAACGAACTTAAGACAGAATTAAATGCGGTAACTAGGGAAATACGTGAAGAATGGTTTTCTAAAGCCCCGACTGATGCAATAGCTATCCGCAATGAATTTTTAAAACAAGTGGGGCGTTAATCTGAAAAATCAGGAACTCCGGAGATTATCTCTGGGGTTCCTGATTCAACTATAAAAGCGAATGATGAGATCTCTAAATCTAAATATTAATATAAAAAAGGGGATTTTAATATGGATAAAAAGTTAATTAATATTATCGACAGATTCTCTATTTTTGGAGGGATATTGTCTGGCATAATGATCTGTTCGGGGCTTATATTGGTAATAGCAGAAATCATCATAAGAACTATATTTAATAGCACTTTATACATTTCTGGAGAATACTCAGGTTATCTGATGTGTGGTCTTACCTTTGTAGCTCTGGGTTTCACCCTTAAAGAAAAAGGACATATACGGATGACTTTTCTCCACAATATACTAAAAGACACCCGACACAAATTAATTATAGATATGGTTTGTTATGTTATTGGTTTTGCCTTTTCTATAGGAGTTACCTATTTTACGGGGATGTTTTTTTGGGATTCGGTTATAAATGGTTCTCGGTCCATGCAGATTTCTGAAACTTACCTTGCTATACCCCAATTCTTTATGCCGTTTGGTTCTTTGATATTAGCTCTCCAATTTATTGCAGAGTTTTTAAAAAGCAATATGGCATTAAAAACTGGTGAATTTAAAGTTACCGAAGAAGAAAGAGGTTTGGGAAGATAATTTAAATTAATTAATTCCATTAAGATTATTATTTAAATTTCAGAAGACAGGAGGATGAAATTTATGAACTTGCTTACCATTTCTCTAACTTTTATAATTTTATTGATATTATTCCTGGGCGGGAGTGTGTGGATATTTGCCTCATTAGCCTTGGTAGGTTTCGGAAGTTTTTACCTTTTTACCGACCTCCCATTTGGTCCTATCTTGGCTAATATATTCTGGAATAATACCAGTGGGGCAGCTATGATGGCTCTGCCTCTTTTTGTTTTTATGGGGGAGATTCTTTTTAAAAGTAAAATTTCAGAGAATTTATTCAATGGTTTATGTCCCTGGATGGACGCTATCCCGGGAAGATTGATTCATGTTAATATTTTGGCTTGTTCTTTATTTGCTGCAATTAGCGGATCATCCGCGGCTACTACCGCTACTGTAGGAAAAATTACTATACCAGAACTCAATCGAAGGGGTTATGATAAATCTCTTTCTATCGGTTCTTTAGCCGGGTCTGGTACTTTAGGATTTTTAATTCCACCCAGCATGATGATGTTAGTTTATGGGATGATAGCTGAAGTAAGTATAGGCAAACTTTTTATTGCGGGGTTTATACCCGGCTTTATATTGGCACTAATGTTTAGTACTTATACCATCATAAGGTGTTTAAATAACCAAAACATTGCCCCTGCTGGTAAAGCACATTATTCCTGGCGTGAACGAATACAAGCAATACCTTTATTGGCCCCAGTAATTATTTTAATATTTATAGTTTTAGGAAGTATTTATATGGGCTGGGCTACCCCTACTGAAGCTGCTGCGGTAGGAGTAGCAGGAGCATTGTTCTTTGCATTATTAACTCGTGGTCTAAATTGGGAAGCATTCAAAACTGCTTTAATGGGATCGGTTAAAACAAGTTGTATGATTATGGCCATAGTTTGTGGTGCTGCTTACTTATCAGTAGCCGCTAGTTATCTGGGGATCACCCGAAGTTTAACTGAATACGTAGGTTTTCTTAATTTATCCCCTTATACATTTATTGTGATTCTTTCAATTATGTACATCGGATTAGGTTGTTTAGTCGATGGATTTTCCATGATTGTTATGAGCACACCTATCGCCTTACCTTTAGTTATAGCAGCTGGCTTCGATCCATTATGGTTTGGTATTTATCTAGTCTTAATGATTCAATTAGCTCAAATTACACCACCTGTCGGTTTCAATTTGTTTGTCATAAATAATCTGACCGGTGACGACCTATGGACTATTTCAAAAGCTGCACTGCCTTTCTTTATAATGTTATGCATAGGCACAGCATTAATTACCTTCTTCCCAAAAATTGTATTATTTTTACCCAGTACGATGATAAGGTGATAATTTATATAGTTTTATTTAAAGAAGTGAGGGATTATTTAAATGAATAAAAATTTAGGGAAGGGGTGATAAATAAAAGTTATGAATACCAGGGAAGAAATTATTAACCTTTTATCTAAAAATAAAAAACCTTTGGGTCCTAAAAAAATAGCCTTTGAACTTAAAAAAAGCAGTGCAAATATAAGGAAGATACTATCTAACCTATGCAAAGAGGGAAAGATT
>NMQN01000448.1 GCA_003575245.1 Candidatus Atribacteria bacterium 1244-E10-H5-B2
GGCCACTCTAAACCACCTCTTTTAATATGATTATTTTATCATAAAATACAATCAGATTTTTTAATTTACAAGCTTTTTCGTGATATAATATATCAAAATATTATTTAAAAAGGAGACATCTTATGGAACTTGTTTTAGGTTTTATTTACAAGTACTTTTTTGACGCTTTAATAGTCCTAGGTTTTGGAATAGTTTCTAAAATAGCCTTGCGTTATTTTTCTAATGACCGGTGGGAGACTATCAAAGAAACTGTTTTGACCTCTATGCTTTGGGCCGAAGAACAATTTGGTATCGGTCATGGTGATGAAAAATGGACTAAAGCCTGGAATAAAATCATTGAGTTATTACAGAAAAAAGGTATCAAATTATCGGAAAAAGAGATCCCCCTTGTATCTGATATCATGAAATCTAACATCCCGAAAATTAATTCTATAACATATTCCGCACTACCTCCGGAAGCCACTCTTGAAAGAGATATCTTGAAGTCCACTCCTGAATATAAGAAGTTAGCTGATATCTTGAGGAAGAAACATCCTGAAAAAAAGTAATGTCCATGAGTAAGATAAACGAAATCATAATCAATAAAGACTTTCTTTTATCTGAATTTCAATGCCCCTGCTGCCACCGGGTTATGCTCCATCCGGACCTATTAAAACTCCTGGTAAAACTCAGACTACATATCAGAGAACCTATTTATATTAACTCCGGGTACAGGTGTGCCAAAGAGAATAAAAAGGTTGGCGGAGTAAAAGGATCCTATCATCTTTTCGGTATGGCCGCAGATATCACTGTAAGACAAATAAGTATGACTGATCTAGCAAATTTAGCAGAAATGGCAGGCTTTTATGGTATCGGAATATACGGGACCTTCTTACATCTTGACGTTAGACCTAATAAATACCATTGGAGTGGTTTATTATAGTCAACTTTATAAAATAATTAACTGGCCAGTCAATATAAAAAGAAAAATCCCCGGATCCCTCCTGAGATTTTTCCTCTTCACAACTTTTTTGATAAGGAGTTTTTTCACCTCCTTTTATAATTTTTATATGCTTATATTATATTAAAAGTCTTTTGAATTAGCAATATAGCAATCGTATAAAATGCAATTATTAAGAAGTCTAAAATCCAGCTAAATAATGTTCTTCTTTTCTTTTTGTATAGCATTTTCCCTTAACTCCCTTCTTAATATTTTTAATATGATCTGGTAGGTTTGTTTTATAAAAAACAACCCTGCCCTTCATGATAATTCTTCTTTACCGAAAGGCAGGGCAACGGTAGCCCGGGAACTCTGGAGAAGTAAGCCGGACCGCCAGGATATATTTTAATTTCTTCCGGACCTCTTTTTAATAAAGTCAAAATCCTCTAAATTTTACCTTGTTTCCCAACCCTTTGTTTTTCCCACCTGTGCAATATCCTTTAAATCTAAAATACAATAATAGGAGAAGGCCCTAATTGAACAATTTTTTTCCGGGTAGATGGTAGATATCTAAATAAGACGTCCTAAAAAGGTCATTGTAAAACTCCCCTTAACGTCCTAAAAAGGTCATTGTCCAATGACCTAAAGTGGTCATTATCAATGACCTAATTCGACCCTTATAAATGCTCTTTTTTCTTAAACTGATTCCCCAAAAATTTATGACCTCTTTTAAATCTTTTCTTAAATATTCTGGGAAATATCTTCTTTATATTCACCCTCATAAAATCTTTAGTCTCAAATTTCTTCCACCTATCAGATATACCGTATATATTCGGTTGTTTCTCCAATCCTCCACGCTTAATAACATCAATAAAACCTCTTTCAATTAACTTATTTCTTGCTTTTACATAAGCACCTTTAGACATAATTTTAATAGCTTCCTGATATGTAAAAATAATATGCTTTGGATTATCACCATAAAACCTATATCTAAATTCAAAATACAGCCATTTAGTATTAGCCTTTAAACCTTTCCACGCCTCTGACCTCATTACTCTTTCATCTATTCCGGCAAAATGCCCTTCATATTCTCTTTTTTTCTTTCTCTTTCCCATAAAACTGAATCTCCTTTCTTACCTGGCCAGTGATCAGTAATGGAGATTCAGAGACCTACTAACCACCAGCCAGGTTTAGGAGGATACCGCTAAATATCCACCTAAGTATAATAACATTATCTAGGCATTCACCACCTTTTAATCAGCCCTGCCCCCCTAGATAAAAGGTTAAAAAAAAGAAGAGGAGCAGGGGACGGCAATCCGGAGAACTCTGGAGAAGTAAGCCGGACCGCCAGGATATCTTATTTATTCCCTTTCTTTTCTTTCTTGAACAAAAAACAAATTATTCCTGCTACCACAACTAAAACCCCAATAAGAAGAAACCAGTCCATTATTTAAACCCCCTTTCTTAATTCACTTTTCCCGTGAATCTTCTTTTTTCTTAATAATTTTCTTGATAATTTTTAACGCCCTTAAAAACTTACTTCTCTTTTCTTCTGTCAGTCCTCTATCTTTCAATTTCCAATTATAAAAAGACCTGGTTTGTTTTAAATCCCCTATCTTTAGACGCATTTTTTAAACCACTTCCTTATAAGTTAAAATTTTTGATAACTTTAGTTACTTCATCGTTAGTAATCCCGATATATCGCCTGGTAACTTGCATATTTTTATGGCCGAGAACCTCTCTAATTATTTCAATTGCAATCCCGCCCATTCTCATCCAATATCCTGCTGTCTTTCTTAATGTGTGGGTCCCAACTCTCCCTCTAATTCCTACTTCCCGGCACCACATATTAATTAATTGCCAGGCACGTATTCTGCTAATCGGTTTATTTATATGGGTCGTTTTCGATATAAATAAATAACGGTCCAGATCATAAACCCTGGTTTTATCAAAATAATATTCTAATGCTTTCTTTACCTCGTCATTAATGTAGATCAGCCTTTGTTTCTTGG
>NMQN01000245.1 GCA_003575245.1 Candidatus Atribacteria bacterium 1244-E10-H5-B2
CTACCTACGCAAGAGGCATTGAGGAGTGGAGTAAAACCAACTCCTGAAGGAGAAATTACAGCAGGTGAAAAAAGAAGTTGGGATATGGCAAGTTCGGTTTTATTTGGTAGTTCTGATTTCGTAACTGGGATTTCAAAGCCAGGTATTATTTCTTCAATGATCAGTAGTAAATTAAATATGGGAGATCCTTTAACAGAAGAAGAAAAAACAGAAGTCAGAAATAATTATAATGCGATCAAGGGAACTTTACCAAGTGAAATAATAAATGTTGTGGAGAGTCAGTTAAAAAGATATGGTATTTCTTTAGAAGCACCTGAACCAACAATCACACCAGAGGTTCCCCCGGTTACACCACAACCTGGTATATTACAAAGAGGTATAGATAAGGTTAAATCTATAATAGGGGGCGGCCCGGATATGAAACCTATTTGGGGGTTGGAAGGAGAAACACCGAAAGGTGAGATTCCTAAGGAAGCTCCTCCAATGAAAGTTCCAACAGAAGAAAAAGAAGCAATGATACCAATGATGACTAAAAAGGAATTAGAAGAGGCAATAAAGGGTCTTGACCCTTCAGATCCGATGTATAAATTGCTTTATGATGAAGCAGTAAAGAGAGGATATATTAAAAAATAATGGATTGGAATTTAATGAAACCACCAGAAACAAAATTTAATTGGAATTTGATAGAACCACCAAAAGAAGAGGAAGAGGAAAAATTTGATTGGATGACTATCAAGCCACCTGAAAAACCTGTATTACCACAATTACAGGATATAGCTAAAATAATGCCCAAAGCAGAGGAAGCAAAACCAACGATGGGTTTAGAATATATCCCAGCTAAAGTTGTTTCTATATTGGCCGAAAAACCTCTTTATGCTACTGGAGAATTCTCGGCAAAACTTTTAAAAATGGGATTTAATGCTATTGGACTTAAAAAGATAGGTGATTTTTTTGAGAAATCAGAAGAAATCTGGAAACAACCTCCTTTGACAAAAAAAGTTCAACAACAGACTGCTTATTTGAGGCAACAATCTTATGATAGAAGTTTTACCGAAGGCATAATATTTGATGTAACCGATGCCACTACACAATTAATGGGACTTCTAACTCAAATGGTAGTAGCTAAAAAGATACCCAGCTTTAGTGGTAAAGATATTTATACCCATATAAAAGCCATGGCAACTCACGCAGTAGTAACCACCCCTGGTAGTTTAGAGGAAAGAACCCAGGCTGCTTTATATCGTGTAGGATATTCTATAACTCCATTTATTGTAAACAAATTTGGGGCGACAGGATTAACTGCGGTGGCCACTGATACATTGTTGAACACCTTTTTGACTTCTCCTACTTATGCTAAAGCATTAAAACAATCTGATAATATACAAGAATTTTTACAGATCGCTATTCCTCAATTGGTGATGGATATTGGTATGGCTTGGAATACCAGAGGCTTACCTGCCAATCAGAGAGATGCGACGATTAATAGTTATATAAAAACTCAATCCAGAAAAATTGGAGTAACTATAGACGAATATAAAAAGATAATTAAGGTAGCAGAAAAGATTGAAGACAAAGTAGAAGTGCCTGGGATTAAACCTGAAGTAATACCGATCACCGAGAGACCGGCAATAGTTGAACCTACGGGTATACCTGAAGTTAAACCTGAGTTTAAACCTGAAGTTAGACCGGAAGTTAAACCGGAAGTGCCGATTATGCCTGAATTAGAAATGCCAAAAGACGAAATATCTCAATTGGCCACTGGTAGAGAAAAGATGAGAGTTCCCATAGGTACGAAAACAGAGTGGATGGAAGCATTAGGCAAAGGCAAATATATGCAAATATTCAGAGATGATAGAAACTTGCAATCCCCTGATGAGATAGCCAGTAATTTGGGAATTAGTGAAAATGAGTTAAGAGAACAGATTATAGAAAGAATAAGATATAAACCGGAAAAACTTATCAGTCCGGAGGGGTTAGTTACGGGTTATGCTGGCTCAGTGTTTATCCCTTCTATGGCAGATGTCCAGAATATAGGCACTAAAATTGCAAGGGTTGTAAGCATAGAAGCACCTTTCATAAAGGCAGGGGCCAAAGAGACAGGTTTTCAAGTTAAAAATTATTTTGGTAATATAGGACTTGCACACGGACAGGGATTAAAAGAAATAAACACTCTAAACAAATTCAATTTAGAAGTTCCTACGGTTAAAGAAAGCGGATTTAAGGCATCAGGTAAACTTGATTATACAGATTTAACTTATTTATCAGAGCGACCGGGATATTTTGTTAGACTCACTAAAGAAGAAAGAAACCTTGTTTCTCCTGCGAAGGAATCTATTAAAGATTTTTACAAAGGTTGGGAAGATAAACTTAAAGAAATTGGATGGATGGAAGAACCATTCCCACAAAGTTTAATAACCAGAAATAGTAAAACAATGGGGAATTTAAAAGCATCTTTACCTAGATTAAAAACTGACGAAGCAAGGGCTAAAGCAAAGGCGGAAATTGCAAAACTCCAAGATCAAAATGATAGGATTAAAAAACAGAAAATACAATTTGTTTCAATTCCTGCTAAAACTATATTGGCTAGGGCTGATACTGATCCTATTTTACGGGATAGAATAATGTCTATACTTCCTCGCTGGGGAAGAACTACTATAACAGTTAAGGATCTGGTAGATGTTGGGATAATATCCCGACAGGAGGCAGATATACGAGTTATTGTAGGTGAATATTGCGACCGAATGGGAAGGAAGTATGCACTCGGTAAGATATTTGAAAACGCTGAAAAAGAGGGATTGATAAAATCTGGTGCTGAGAAACCAGATTGGCCTACCGCCAGAATTATTGTAAAAGGTCAACACGTTTCAATCCCCCAATTGAGAGGTAAAAGGTTAGATCCTTTCTTCAGTGATGTTATCACTGACTTTTTT
>NMQN01000461.1 GCA_003575245.1 Candidatus Atribacteria bacterium 1244-E10-H5-B2
TACAAATATGTTGAGATTTAAAATAACTAAAGGACTGTTAATTTCCCTATTAACTTTCTTGTTAATTTTAGGTACCATATCCTTTATTTTTGCCGCGGAAAAAGAGATTGTTATACTATCGATTAATGACTTTCATGGTGCTCTTGCCCCTGCTGGTAAAAATGTTGGAGCAGTAAAGCTTGTTGATGCTTTAAAGGCTGAAAAGGCTAAGAATCCGGAAGGAACAATTATTGTCTCTGCCGGTGATAATTACCAGGGTAGTGCTATGTCCAATCTCCTATATGGTGAACCGGTATCAGCAGTCTTTAAAGAAATGGGCATAGAATTATCTGCAGTTGGTAACCATGAATTTGATTGGGGAATTGATAGAATTACTAAATGGGCCGAAGATGGTGAATTCACCTTTGTATGTACTAATATTTATGATATAAGAACGAATGAACCGGTTGATTGGGCAGAACCCTTTGTTATTATCGAAAAAGAAGGGGTAAAAGTTGGTTTTGTTGGTCTGGCTACTCCGGAGACTGCTTATAAAACCCTTAAAGCAAATGTAGTAAATTATGAATTTAGAGATCCCGTAGAAGTAATTACTGAATGGGTACCTAAAGTGAAAGATGCAGGAGCTGATATTATTATTGCTTTAACTCATCTTGGCTCATTTCAGGATAAAGAGGGAAATATTACCGGTGAAGCTACAGCTTTATGTGCAGTAGATGGAGTAGATGCAGTAATTTCTGCGCATACCCATCAAAGCGTTAGTGGCATGGTAAATGGTAAGCCCCTGGTGCAAGCTTACAAACAAGGTCGTTCATTTGGTAAGCTAACATTTATTTTTGATGAGAATAATAAATTAGTTAGTGCAGAACCTTTCTTAGACCATCTTTATGCGAGAGCGGATACTCTCAAAGATGATGCTAATATGTTAGCAGTCTACGGAAAATATGAAGCTGACTTGAATCCTGTTTTAGGAAAAGTATTAGGGAAAACCACTGTTGATTTAGATCATGACAGATATGCCGGACCGTCTTTATTAGGTGAATGGGCCTGTGAAATAATGCAAGATAAAGCCGGAGTTCAGATTGCAATGACTAATGGCGGTGGACTCAGGACACCTACTACTCCAGTTATCCCAGCAGGAGATATTACTGCAGGTAAATTATATGAAGTTATGCCTTTTGATAACACTCTATATACTATGAAGTTATCCGGTGCAGATGTAAAAGCAAACATTGAGCACGGTATAATGAATGAGGATATTGGTTGGATTCAGATATCTGGTGTAAGAGTAACTTATAACTCTGGGGCAGAGGCAGGTAATAGAATTACCAGCATGGTTTTAGAAGATGGTACTGTCGTAGAGATGGATAAATATTACACTGTGGTAACCAATGACTTTATGTTTACCGGTGGAGATAATTACAACTTTGAAAATTCTAAAGATGGATTGAATACCTTTATTCCTATAAGGGATGCTCTGATGGAATCAGTAGAAAAGGCAGGAGTTATTTCTCCTAAGAAACAAAATTGGTTATCTGAAGAGAAAGTCGGCAAGCTTTATGTGGTGGAAGCTGGTGATTCATTATGGAAGATTGCACAAAAATTTGGAACAACTGTAGAAAAAATCGTTGCTTGTAATGAGATAGCTAATCCAAGACTTATCAGACCTGGACAGGAGATACTTATTCCTACCGATTGATAAATTATAAAGTGAAAAGAGGATGGTATTCTTAATATGCCATCCTCTTTTTTATTACTGTTCTGGAAATTTTTTTAGTATTATAAAGACTTAAATAAAATAGATACTAAGAGTTGGTAATTATGAGAAAAAAACAAATTAACATCTTCTTATGGATATTTATATTTTTTGTTGCTTCATCATTATTTTATTATTTCATTATTTATAACAGAAATAGCTCTGTGGATAATGATAATAAAGAGATTACTTATGTAAGGGCAAAAGTTTTAGAAGTGATTGATAGTGATTTAATCGAAGAAGGAAATATACCCGGTGTTTATATAGGAACTCAGGAATTAAAAATTGAAATATTATCCGGGAAATTTAAAGGTCAGAAATTAATATTAACCAATTCTCGATTACACGGTGATTTAGTTTATGATGTTGTGGCAGAAGATGGTATGGAAATTGTTTTAGCTGTAAGGGAAAGAGAAGGACAATCACCTTCAATTGGAGTCGATACATATGCCCGGGATAAGGTTCTATATATACTTATTTTTCTATTTATTTTTGTATTGGTTGGGGTAGGGAGAATAAAGGGTGTAATGGCTTTGATTTCCCTGGTTATTACCGGATTATTAATAGCTTTTTTTATGTTACCATTAATGTTTAAAGGTTACAGCCCAATAGCAGTTATTACTGCTTCTATTGTAATATTTATATCTCTGATGTTGATTGGTGGATTTAATAAAAAGAGTTTAGCAGCTATAATTGGGACATCAGCAGGAGTTGTAATTGCCGGAATTATTTCCTTAGTTTCAGGGAGATTAACCCATCTTACCGGGATTACCGGAGAAGCCAGCGAACAACTTATTTATATAGTTGGTAGTTTTTCTATCAATATAAAAGGAATAATGTTTGCAGGCATTATTATATCCTCACTGGGGGCAGTAATGGATGTGGGTATGTCCATTGCCTCTGTTGTCTTTGAGATTCATAATAAGGCTCCTGAGTTAAACAAGGCAGAACTCTTTAAATCAGGGATGAATGTGGGAAAAGACATAATAGGTACAATGGCTAACACCTTAATACTTGCCTTTGCCGGTTGTTCTTTAAGTATAATGATACTTTTAATGGCTTATAATATGCCTTATTTTAGAGCCATAAATCTTAATACAGTTAGCACTGAAATTATTCAAGGGTTATCGGGAAGTATCGGATTGATATTAACCGTTCCAATAACCTCAATAG
>NMQN01000244.1 GCA_003575245.1 Candidatus Atribacteria bacterium 1244-E10-H5-B2
ATCTGGCTGATGCTTATATTATCGCATTACACACCCTGGATCATGCGGTTATAAGTAAGAAATGGTCTGATTGGGAAGCAGAGCAGGATGCAGAGGCACTGGCCGATGCTAATGAATACACGGGGGGATAAGGTGAGAACAAAAAATACTTTAAGGAAGAAACCATTAAAAAATAGGATTACTGCTCTTTTTAAAAAATATATCGTTAAGAGACCAAAAGGGCAATGCCAAATATTATTTTCAATATACGAATTAGACGAACTTATTGATAAGATATTCAAAGAGATATTTTTGGATTATAAAAAGGGGGAGATATAATGAAAATTTACTTAGGTGACACAGGTTTAGATAAAAGTTGGCAAGCACCATTCCCTGAAATCACTAAATGCCATAAATGCGGTGAAAAAGCAAGGATAATGTTCGTTGTATTTGAGGGAAGTAAATCGAAAAGATATGTATCTGATATAAGAGAAAATGGGGGCAAAGGTGATTATTGGGTTCATGATGCAATAGCTTGTGCTGTTTACTTGTGTGCCTATTGCTTTTCACCAATAACTATATTAAATCAAGCGTAACTAGGAGTAACACATGCCAAAGACAATCAAGAAAATGGACACAAAAGAGAAGAAGGTCATAGAAACCAAAGAAGACCTTTTGCTCGATTATGTGTTAGAGCGCTATGAGACAGCCATAACCTACTGGGGACCTATTCAGAAAGAATGGCAAACCATTAAAAACAATTATACCGGTACTTACACTGTCGAGGAAAAGACTACTAAGGCTAATATAAATGTGCCGTTACTTAAAAAAGTTGTCAGGAATAAGGTAGCCCATTTTGCCGAGATGCTTCTTTCACGTGGTGCCGAATCATTTGATTTAGAGCCAGGCGGAGAAGAAGATGATCCGAACTCAGAAAATTTACGCCTTAAAATGGTCTATGACCTAAACAATGCCGAAGTAGAAAGGAAGATAATCCCCTGGCTGAAGAACTACGAGACCTATGGCTATGCTGTGTTATGCGTTCCCTGGAAGCTAATCGAAGAGAAACAAAAGACTGGAGAGAAAACTTATAAAGACATAATCATCTTTGACGGACCGGATATTGAGAATGTTGATGTAATAAAATTTCTCTCTGACCCCTTCAATAAAGATTTGACCTCCTGGAAGATATTCCCGAAGGATAATGTTCCTGCTACTTACCTGAGACAGAAAGAAAAAGAAGGCATTTACCTTAACATCAAGGAATTAAAAAATACTTCTTATCCGGAGTTCTTTAAACGAAGCCCTTTGACTGCTCCCAAAGATTCAGTGGAATTATTAGAATATCACGGATTGGTACCCCAGCGGTTGATAGAGGGGAAACTCAGCGATACTATTGATATCAATCCCTTTGAAGAAGATTATGTCTGGAGTATTATCACCGTAGCAAATAGGGTCAGAGTTATAAGGGCGACAAAATACCCCTACTGGTGTGGTAATATCTTCGTTCCGGTATGGAAAGATAAGCTAACTGGAGAAAATAAGGGAATTGGCACAGGAGAGGACCTGCAGGCACTTGCTCCTATGGTAACCAACTTGTATAACAAATTAACCGAGATTGTTAACTATATCGCTAATAATATGTATGAATTTGTAGCTGATGATTATGCAGGAAACCCTAAAACGATCAAGTCAAGACCAGGTAAATGGTTCCCGGTAAAAAGGCTTCACACGATTAATCAGCTTAGTACCACTGCCCAGGCAGCATCCCTGTCACCCCTATATCAGATTATCGGTATGTTTGAGAAGATTATAGAAGAACTTACCGCTACTCCACCGCAGATTATGCCTTCAGGGGGTAAGGAAGATATTCATGGTACTTTCAGGGGTTTATTGAGTATGCAGGAGCAAGCAATGATGCCGATTAAGAATGAAACCAAGAATAACTTAGAGCCAGCGTGGAAAAGGGTTTTAGAGTTATTTTACAAGCACAATATACAATTTTTCAAGAAGGCCAATGCTGCAAGGGTACTGGGTAAAGAAAAAGCCAAAGAATTAGAGCTTACCGAACTCACCCGTAAAGATATAGTTATGAAAGGTAATCCGGACTTTATACCTACCGGTGTATCGGGATTCTTGGAGAAGATAACTGAGCTTAAAAATCTATTCACCTTCTTTGATCTTGCCCAGAAAGCGGTTGCCCCGGCAATTGGTACTGATGGTCAGCCATTACCACCGGGACCAGAAGGCCCGGTTATGGAGGCAGTCATAGATATCAGGGAGATATGCAAGCGTATAGCCGACCGGTTTATGTTTAAAGATAAAGAAAAGCTAATACCTTCACTCAAGAGAGAAAGGGAAGCAAAGGAATTTAATAGGCGAGAAAAGAAAAAGAGGGAGGAGGCAGAAGCGAAATTAGGAAAGACCCGCAAAGAAGCAGGGCCAGGTGTAATCCCCGGACCTGGTCGTTCACCAGGCAGAGGTATGATAATCGCACATAAAAAGTCAGATGGGCCTTATAAAAATATCCCAATAATCAGGAGGACGAAAGAAATGAAAGGGGAAGTGTGAATGTGATTATTTATTATGGTAAATATTCAGCTACTGACGGAAAAGAATATAGGATTGGATATGAAGAAGGAAATGCAAACACAGGGGACGTTATTGTCGAACAAATAAATAGCGAAGAGGAAGTTTAATAATTATGAGCGATAAAGACGAATTAACTCTATCTGTTAATCAGGCAAACAGCTTAAAGAAGATAACCAAAATGCAGGGCTGGAAGACTATAGAGGATTTCTTACAGAAGTCAGAAGAAAAATATGATAAAGAATTAAAAGATGAAAATAATGATGATATGGCTAACATTAAGGCCTGCCGAAAGATACTTGGATGGATCAAGGATTTCAGGGATTTATTTAGATTTACCGAGATTTCTGCCTT
>NMQN01000479.1 GCA_003575245.1 Candidatus Atribacteria bacterium 1244-E10-H5-B2
AAGTTGGCCCTATTAGAAAAGGCTTAATTAATTTAAGAAAGGAGAATCAGAATTATGGTTAAAAGGAAATTCAGATCTGCAGAATCGTATTATGGGAATACTGAGCAGGCCAGGAAAAATCAGAGGAGCAATATTACTCCGGGTAACACCTGGCAAAAGCGAAAAATCGGGCAGTTGAGGATTCGGCTCTTTTGGGAAGATGGTGGTCTTGAATTGAAGCAGATAATTTATGAACAATTTGAGAACGAGAGATCTATTGAGGACGTGCCCAAAAGAGAACTGCGGGGCGAAAAGTATATTGATAATTGGTGGGATAGTTTATCCCTTGAGGAGAAAAAATCTATTCGTAAAGAAGTTTTATCCTGGCAGACCCAGAAATTCAGGACGAGGTTTTTCAAGTGTATAAATAGATACCTGAAAGAGGAATTAGCCGAATTATCTGAGGAATAAGTTTTGTAAAGCAAAAGGGCTAATTAGACCATATTTCAGATAATCAAAATCCACTCGAAAAAAGAACTCTATTTGGACCGCTCGGGGATCAGAATCCTATTTTCCGCTTAGTTAAAAAGCCAGTGAGTTAAATCCCCGAAAACCTTATGGAGTGAATTCGAGGCAAGTATTGATATAGCTTAATTTCTTCGAGGTGCTTGGTGTGCTTTTTTGCTTAATAAAACTATTCCCTGAGCAAGTTAAGGATAAAAGCAAAAGGGCTGTTTGTTTTTTTCCTTAACCTTTATTTGGATTCTGAGAGATTAGATAAATCTGAGAGAAATCAGGGTTACACCGAAACGAAAAATCGGGTAAAATAGCCCAAAAAAAAGCCTTATAAAATAGGGGTTATAGAAAAGGCATTGCAAAGTTATTGAGTGGCTTTACCCCGATATTCCTATTCACTCGAAAGAGGGGGTTTTTGACTTCCGATAGGAAAAATATTTGCTATTAGGGTCTATAAGATTCTTTTCCCTTTCGTGAGTGGCTTGGTGTGGCTCCGGATCTTTCCGGTATAGATCCTGACCAGGCAATCAATTTGTATTTAACACAATGTGTATTGTGTTAAATACAAACTTCTCCGGACCTGGCCAGGAGAATCGATCCACACCAAAAAACAAAAAAACTTTTATACCCCTTAAATAGCCTTTTTTTTTGCCAAATCTATGAGCCACACCAAGGCCACACCAAGCCACACCAAGCAATGAGGAATCGAAAAAAAAATTCCTTTGTTTCCAACGGTTGCAGGCCTCGATTTTTCGATAATTTTCGGGTTTTTTTGCATTTTTAATTTATTGTATTTATTTTATCTTACGAGATTGTAATATAAGTTAAAGAAAAAACCCAAATAGACTTTTCATTTTTATTCTTTCATACCTCAAAAGATACTTTTGTTAAGTAAAAAACCACACCAAGCCACACCAACGAATTGAGCTATATATACCCTTACAGCGTTTTTATTTTTTAAGATTCCCTCGATTATACACATCCACTATTATATAAAAATAAAAAATATAGCTTTTTCCCTGTTTTTGAGTAAATTTTATATCCTGTTTTTAGGCCTTATCCGGCCCTTTTATTTAACAAAAGATTTTCTTCTCGTTTTTCCTGATTCATTGATTTACATTTTGCCCCGATAATTATATAAAAATCTCTCTCATCAATCTTGCCCTCTTTTATTGCTTTCTTACTGACCTTATACTGACCCTGCACTGACCTTTTTCAATAACTAAAAGGTTGACTTTTGTTAACCTGGCCAGCCTGGTATAAACTTGAAGGATCGCTTTCTCCAGATAAAAAAAAGAGGGTATTTCTACCCCCCGAATTAGTGAAGCATAATGAAGTATAATTTTTCTTCTTTATCTTCTGAAACCCCTGAATTATAAGAGCTTTGACACTACCAGGCAATTTTATAATTTACGAAAAATTTTAACCGCTAAATGGCTACTTTTTTTCTACCTGAAAATCTGCTATAACTGTAAACCTGCGGGCAACCAAATGTAAACCTTTACAAACCTGAAAATGTAACCTTTTATTACATCGATCCCCCTTTTTTTGTAAGATAAACCTTACATTCCTTACTTTAACCCCTAACCCTTTCTTTTTACCTAAATAACTTTCGATTCTTTCGATTATAATATAGACCCCTGACCCCTAAAAATAGTATCGCTAAAAAGCAGGAAACCCTTATCACTACGGCAGGACAGGGGCAAAGCCCTGACACTCCTAAACCTTTATATAAGAGGTGTTTCCTTTTTGTCATTTTTTCTTTGGATTCTTTGGATTTTATCCTAACATTAGTAAAGTATATTTTAAGTGATAGATAAGAGCTTCCCCTTTTTGTGCTTTTCCTTTCCTTTTTGTCATTTTTAAGTAGGATCAGTTGAATTTTCTGCTTCCCTTTTTTAGCGATACCCTGTCGGATCTGTCGGATTTCCTATCCTGGTATTTTAGCTAAAAAGGTGTATTAAGGTATGATTGCCTATGATAGCCTGTTTTATACCTGTGAACCCTCAATAAAGATACCTGACGTCGTTTTTAGGGGTATCCTGGAGATCAAACTGGTAGTTAGTGAAGAAGTGAAGAAAGCAAGATTACAGTAGTTTGACCTTGAAAGATTAGGATAGGTTATTTAAGGGGTGCTTTTAGTGCTGAAATTCACGTTCCAGGTGCCTTTCTACCCTTGTTATTAGCTTACCAAGCATTAACCGCTTATGGATACCCTATGTAATTTAATCTATCCCCTGTAAAGCCCCCTTACCCTTTTTTAAGGGATAGATGAGAGCCTTCCCTGGAATGTCAACTTTTGTCAACCTGGAATGTCAGCATTTGTCAGCTTTGAAATGTTAACTTTTTGTAACCTGTAGTGTCTATTTTGGTCTACCTAAAATGCAACCTTTTGCAACAATTAAAGGGATATCTACTTCTGATTTAGTGCAATAGATTGCATTATGATTTTTCTTCAAAGCCTTATTTTTCATTGAATAAATACTTTTTTATGATCCACCGCTATTTATTACTTTTCTTTGTATAATCCTCTAACTTTATTTATCAGAAGAGACTTCTATATCAAGCTCCTGTATATGGATTAGCCTGGGCTAATGCCTCCGCATCCTGTTCCGCTTCCCACTGTATCCACTTCTTTGATACAACTGCGTGATCCAATGTATGTAATCCGATAATATAAGCATCAGCCTTGTCGGGACTTCTCATTAACCGTCTTTTAATATCCTCTTTCGCTTCAGCCTTTATCTTGCCGTCCTTGATTAAATATGATACACAACTTAATTCCCTTCGCAGTTCTTCATCTTCCCAGGTTAATCTAATATCTTTCTCGGCAAATCTGCGCCCTACACTCCACCACATTTCAGCCCGTAAATTTCTAAACTTTAATTGATCTCGTGGTTCTCCTTTATCAGAACTATTAAAATCTAATACTTTATCGCCCATCTCCCGCAATCTATCTGCTACTCCTGCACCAAGCCCGATTACGTCTATTCCAATTAAGTCAGGTCTCTTTTCTTGTGCCCAGATATGGATCTTACCAGCGGTATACATTGTGTCTTTTTGCCCGAATATCATTTCATCTTTAATGTCCGTGCCTTCGAGATAATAGATAACAGTCCTATCATCACCATAGCGTGCTATATCTGCCCCAAATACCTTCTTAGGACGCCCTACATAGCTTATAACAACTTCACTGGCCTGTCTTATCCAGATATCCTTAATTATGATGTCAGCACCTTCCAGGCTATCCCAACTTCCCTCTAAATACGCCAGTAACAGTTCTGGCCTGTGCTTGAAAGCATCTTTTATGCTGTCTATATAAGTATCCGGTAGATAGGGATTTTCCATCGGTAAGGCTGGGATATAAACTTTTTTTGGATTATTAGCCAATACAAATTCATCTTTAAGGAAACAGTTTGCCGGGTTAGCGGTAAATAGAGCTTTATATGGTAATGGTATGCCATTGATCTTTAATCTAAATCTCGACATCAATACCGCTATCCTGTCCCGGTTACATTCTTCCGCCTGATCAATGAACACTACCGCAAACTCTGCCGATGAAAACTTATTTACTGCTTCCTGGGTGTCCAGTCCACCATAAGCATATTTAACCTTATCTTCTATGACTATTTCCTTGTCCTGGGACCTTATATAATAATGTTTTGGAGTGATCCTTTTCCAGGTCTCCAAAGTGGTATCGTTAAAGTCTACTCCTCTGTATCTACCTATAAACCCAAGTTGTATAGGGTATATGGTTGGCTGTAAGTTAAACTTTTCTATTACCCAGCTTGCAAAGCGATCTAATAACATACAACCTATATAAGATTTACCGCCTCCCATCGCTCCGCCGAAGAGTATCTGATTGATCTCATCATTCCAGAAGGCATCCCAACATTGAGTCTGCTTTAAGGTTAGTTTTACTTTAATCTCTTCCATAAAACCCCCCAATAATCTGGTTTTTTAGATTTAATAATTTTGTCATCTTTCTTTACTTTAACTTTTGGCATTTTCAGGTTTTTTCTGCTCTTTTAATTCCTCTAATCGATTAACTTCTTTCTCCAGAGGACAACCTCCCGTATCTTTTAAGGGACAATTCTCATAACTTTTAATTGTTGTAAAATTGATTTGAGGGGGAACAAGTGGTTGCCCATCTTTACCGGTCAATTCAAGTTTACTTCTATCAGCAGGGTAGGAAGCCTTTAATTTTAAAATCATATCTAAATATTTAACAATTACATTATGATCCGCTATCTCTTTCCTATCTTCACCTGTTCCTGTTTCTCTGGTAGCATTTAAACCGTCTATGAGTTTTTGACTAATAACCGGGTCCGAAAGCCCCATCCTATCTAAAACCTCAACGATCGAAAGGCCAACCTTAGCCACCATTCGTTTACCTAACTCTTTCGCCGAATCTCTTTTAATATCAGGGCTTACAGCTAAATAGGCCTCTGTCGCATTTCCGCAATTCTCGATATATGCTTCGATAAATTTCTTTTCCCTTAATGTCCTTTTGATTGATCCCCCGTTATTGTTAGACATCTTATATCACACCACCTATATTTATTTTTTGATTAGTAAACTTTTGTAAACTTTCAGATAAAAAAAATAGGAAGGTAAATTCCCCTTCCCCGATACTATAATATTCTTTTTTTCCTTTTAGCTATTATATCACATATGCCAGTCTTTATTCCCTCTTTAACACAAATACAATGGTCTGGGATTTCTGAATAATAATGAGCCTGGAGATATCTTTCTCTTTCCTTCTGATCCAACTTCTCCAGATTAACACCACTTTTTTTGGTTTAGTTTTAAGGACAAAAAATATCTGTCATAAGGAGTAAAATGAGTACATAAAATATTTTACCCCTTTTTAAGGAATTTGAAACCCTTGATAAATCTACCTATAGAGGACGCATAAGGAGTGTCTGGAGTAAAAGGAGTGGTTTTTACCTACCTCTCAGATATGAAAATATTTTAAAAAAACACTAAAAAAGTAGAAAAACATATTATTCCCTTAGGTGTAAACAGGTCTTCTTACTCATTTCATTACCTCCTTCATATTGGCAATATTGGCAATATTGGCTAAGTTTGCTATTAAGTTATATATACAATATATAAATAATTACATATAATATTTTTTTAATAGTTTGTCTTAATATAGAATATTGCCAATATTGCCAATATTGCCAATATAGATGTTGTAACCCTTTGTTTATAATAGTTTTAAAAATCACCATATTGGCAATATTTTTTACTCTTTTTATTCAGGCATATCTTCTGGTCTGACATATTCTCCATTTACTTCTTCTATATTTTGTTTCCCTGTTGAATTAAAGACCTTCATGCTTTCTTGTATCATTGTTTTATCAGTATCGTCTAATTCTTCCTCTTCTTTTTTAAGTTTGTCGGACTTCCAATTTATCCCAGACCAAGCTTCTTTGTGTTCCTTCCCTCTATTGTAATATATTAAAGTTGTTCCATATCCTAAATCTCTCATCTTAGTTCCAAGCTTAATTGTTTTAATCCCTGGATGGTCAATGGTTGTTAAATATTCATTATATTTTTCCCAAAAAAAACGTTTTTGAATTTTACCATCTCTATTTTTTATTGTTTCAGTTTCTAAAAAAGTTGATAATGGTTCACTGGCTAATAAGTATTCTGCTTTATGCACTTCAGAGGACTTTTCGTTTGTAAACTCCCAATCTCTTTTTCTTAGTTTTTTTAAATAGACAATTAAACATAAGGCAAATCCTTCTATTTCTATTTCAGGTAATTTATCAATAATATCAAGAATTTTCTTTTTCTCATTTGGAGCTTTAGGATTTAAAACAAATTTGTAAGGGCATTTTACAATAATCGTCCTATCAAAAAAAGCATCTAAAGTATCTGCTGTCTCCCTTATTATGTTCCCGACAAAGATACTTTTTGCTTTGTTATAAAAGTAAAACGGTTCTTTAAATTTCCTCTCTCCCCTTATAAGGTCTTGCCCAGTTATTCTCTTAAACATGTCATCATTCTTAATCATTGAATAATTTTCTTCGCTTGCTATATTTAAGGCTTTACCATATAAGTTAGCTGCTGCAAACTTATCCTTTGCTAAGGAGGTCATACTTTCCATAGCCATATTCTCTTTGCCATAAATTCTGGTAAGCAATCTTTCATATTGACTTTTTCCATTCCTACTTCCACCATATAAAAAGAGACTTCTGGGATTAGGGATACTTCCCCACATAGGATAAGCAGCAAATTCTTTTAAAGTGATAACATCTTTTTCTTCAACTATGTCGTTTAAAAATTCATCTACCTTTTTACAACTGGGAGCTTGGGGATTATAATTTACTGCCCATTTACTGATAAAAAAATATTTAGGGGAGTATTCTATAGTTTTATCTGTATCCAAATCGAATATAACATTGTTAAAAGGAATTAAATTTAAAGGGGGTTCTATTGCATCTTCCTCTTTAAAGCACTTACCTTTTAGTTCATTGATAACTTCATTTACATAATGGACAGAGCAATGTTCTGGTTTTAATATCTCTTCCCTTAATATTGCATTTATCCATTTTTCTGCTCCCAACTTCCAAATCTTTTTCGTTACACTGTAATACCAAAACCTACCTAAATAATCATAAATTAAGTTATATTTTTCTCTCATCTTTTCTGAATATAGTTTGACATTAAATTTTGTTGGATGTTTTATAGCGAAGTTCCCTTTGGCAGTCTTCAATGTATATAATAGATATTCGGGGTCATTATCTTTTAACTTCCCATTTGGCTGGACTATCATTGCTTTGATAATCTCTTCATCGGTAAAAGTATTACGGTTGACTAATATACTGGTTAAAGACATAGAATAACCACTCTTAGTCGTATCAGCCAAATCAGTCCTGATACCATTCCAAGTCGCTTTTAACTTTTTATTTGATTTTAGAAGTTCTTTAAAACTATCAGGCAATACGATATCATCTAAATTACTAATCCAACCTTTAATTTTCTCTTTCCCTATTGCTGTTTTACCTAAAACTTTCTCTTCTTGTTTGATATGAAACTCTTTGAATTGTTTGATGTCATATTTAATATCAGGTTCAAATTTAATTATCTTTACTGGTAGACCTCCATTATGGTCAGGCTTAAAATTAAAAGTATTCGGCACCCTTAAACAACGACATAAATCTTTCCCAGCAATATCTCCACCTAATGCTTTAGACAAACCCGCTAACATCCCCCTTAAATGCAATGTATAAGTATTGTTCTTAATGTTGATTGGTTCTGATAGTAACCAATATAGATGATAGCCCTGTCCACTATCTATTATTATTGATGGAGGTATTTTGAATTCTTTTATTTTCTGTAAAGCCTCTTCTTTGGTTGGCAAGTTAGGCTTGTCTTTTCTTTTGCAGTCTATATCACAATAAAGTGCTTGTAAGACTTTTACGTCTTTTTCAGTTCCCGTTCCCTTACGATATCTGGGACATACTCCAAAATGGACATTAAGATTTTTGAAATGGTCTGTATTTAACAATTTGGTTAGTCTATCAATATCTTTTATCCTTTCAAAAAATTGCTCTTTGAATTTAGGTTTAGGTTCATCTTTTATAAGTTCAAAAGTCCTAACATCAATGTAGTTTTCTTTATCTACACCAGCGAATAATGCTTTTAAAAATGTCTCTGTTAATACTTGCATAATTTACTCTCCTTATGCCTAATTGGCGTAATTGGAAGTAAAGGAGTTAGCCTGCCCTCCAATCACGCCTTTTAGACGCAGGCAGTTTTCTGCCCAGCTTTTATTTAATTTTTTTTTGCCCTAAATTAAACAAACCCCTTTGGCATCATGTCGGCTGTTACAGTTATATTCACCTTTAATTGTATTGATCCCCATAGAAGGGTCTTTATCTTCGTGGTCGGGGTTAATGCGACGGGCTAAATACTGCCCTTCCTTTCCTGTCCTTTTAGCTTTAACTGTGATCTTTTCCTGTGTCTTGTAGTGGCATAAATCTATATATTCTTCCATTTGCTTATTGTTTAACTCCTTCCTTCTTTATTTTTCCCCCTACTTTGGTAATCTTCCAGTCATCATCTTTGAATTGAGATATAATTTTAAGCATTTTCAGGGGAGCGTCAATATCAGCAGTATCAACCAGACCCCCTACCCGATCATACTTCTCAAGGACAGCATTAAGTTTTTTCTCGCCTTCAAAGCCAATTTTTTTTCTTCTTCTGGTATACTCAATAAGAATTTTGTCTAAGTCCTCTTCGGTTACTTTTGTTTTCTCATTTTTAGATTTCTCAACTAATTTTCTTATCTTCTCTTCTTTTTCTTTTTCTGCTTTTTTAAGCAATTCACTCATCTTAACCGATACTCTATCTAATTCTCGTTCCATTTTCCTCATATATATTACTCTCCTTTCATTAACCCGGAAGGATCAGTCGAAAGGAGAGCAATAAAGCCCCCACCGATCCCGCCGGGCAATAGACCGTTTTACCGGCCAGATTTAAACCCAATATTAGATTCCTGTTTCTCTTTATTCCTTTGCTCCCTCAGCTCCCGGATAGCTTTAAGCCTCTTCTTTTCCTTTTTGATTTTCTTCCTATCCTTTTCCATTGCTAAAACTCAGCTCCTTCACTAGATCTTTACAGATCTCGATTCCTTTAATATGAAGTGAATACCACTTTGTTAAGATTCCCCTGAATTCTTCAATAGTGGCTTCCCCTTTAAGTCCTGCTTTTCAGACTTCATTAAGCCGGTCTTCTGCCTGATCGGTCTGCTCATAAAGGCTCCCATGGTGCTCTCTGATATATTCAATAGTGCCTGCCCTATATCTTCTACTGATCCCATCTAAAGCTTTTTTGAATAGCACCTCAAAAGGATCTTCATTTTTAAGGTAAAAACCTATATTCACTCTGATCACCTGTCTTTTTTAATTTGACAATTTTATATTTATTATGTTAATATAAAAACTCACAAGGCCCCATAAACTTAAAACGTGGGGATATATATTTATAGAAAAAGGAGTTTCAAAGTGCTAAAGAGGCTCCTTTTTCTTTTTGTATTCTAAACCAAAAACATTTCGATATCAAGTTTAACCTTGTATCCCCTATCATACTGACTATTAGACATCTTCCAACTTCCTTATCATTTTTATAAAATTTGGTAGCCATTCAGAGTTAAAATTTACACCCTTAGGAGTGGGAATATACTTCCCATCTACTTTTACGAATTGCCTTAAATCAACTCTTTCTTGTTCCTTATATTCCCCGATAGATAAAACTAATCTTCTGTTATCTGTAATATCTAATTTTCCGATCTCTTTCATAAAATTTGCCTTCTTTTTCTGTTATAAAAATAAAAAAAGGGATATTAGTGGCTGTTTTTTTCCTCTAAATATCCCCTTTTTAATCACTTTAAATCAAGACCTGAACCTAAATGCCAACTTTTATCGATGAATTGTGTCACGCTGTGACACTTTTTAGCAAATTGAATACATCGCCAGCTGATTTCAGACCTTTTTTTCTATTTTTATTTAACTCCCTCTATAAACTTTTGTAAATTCTCTTCGGTTACATACCAGGATAAACCTATCTTCCTGGCCTTGATTTTTCCTTCTCTTAGATATACCCGGACAGTCCTGGCACTTAGGTTTAGCATACTCACCAGGTCCTCTACCGAATATAACTTTGTATTAACAACAGCGATCACCATAAACACCCCCTTAATTATTTACCCCCACACTAAAAACGATATCACATAACTTATTTTTTGTCAAGCATAACTTCATTTTAATTCCTCAAATAAAATAATTTAATATTACAGACTTATTCTGATTAAGTTTTCTGTTTTATGTTTTTTCCTTTTAAGCCATCATTCACAACCATATTAAAAGCCTCTGTTAAGCTGCGCCTATCCCAGTATGAAAAGTTATATAATTTTTGCAACAAATCCTTCTTAATATAAAAGGTCATTTTTTTAGTCTTAAAGGTTTCTTTACCAGGATCAAGGGAAGGCATGCCTATTTTGCGTGTATTACTTACATTACGTTTATTACTTGTTTTGCCTGTGGTTTTCTTGATAATTTTATCTTCAAGATTGATATTTTTTCCTACTGGCATATTTAACTCCTTTCGTTTAAAAATTCTTTAGCCAAATTCTTATAATCAACAGAACCAGAGCTTCCAGGTGCATAACTTAATACACTTTTAGCGAATGAGGGTGATTCTGCTATTTTTACACAAATCTTAATAACCGAATTAAAAACCTTTTCTTTTGAATTGTTCTTGATCTCGTTTAAGACCTCACCTGATAACCTTCTCCTACTATCAAACATCGATACTATAATTCCCCCAATCTTCAAGTTTTTATTCAAAACACCTTTAACCTCATCGATGGTTTTCAATAATTGCGTTAAGCCTTGAAAGCTTAAAACTTCCATTTGTAAAGGGATCAATACCTCGTCGGCCACAGTTAAGGCATTTACGGTCAGTATAGATAAAGCCGGGGGGCTATCAATAAAGATATAATCATATCCCCCTAAATCCTTTAGTCGTTCACTCAATAACTGTTCCCTTCCAATCTTATTAATTATAGATACTTCTAAGTCGGCTAACCGGGAAGAAGAAGGGGCAATATCTAAACCTTCTCTTTTTACAAGTATTGTTTGTATTGTTTGTTTCCCCTGCAATACTTCCACTATGGTATTTTCTGGATTATGTATCCCGAATGAATAGGTAAGGTTAGCCTGGGGGTCCAAATCAATTAACAATATCTTTTTGCCCATTAAAGCAAGAGATACTCCTAAATTTATCGCAAGGGTGGTTTTTCCGGTTCCGCCTTTCTGATTGGTTATAGTTATAATTTTCATTTATCCCCCCCGTTAATAATTGTAATGTTTGTATTGTTTGTAATAATTATAATACAAGTTAAGAAAAAATATGTTTTAAACAGCTTGAACCGTTTTAGACTTCTCATTTAACCTGGTTAATTTTTCCCTTCTTTCCCGATCCATTGCTTTAACTTTAGCAGCTACAATTAAATAAAATTCCTGTTCGTTGTATTTATCTTCTTTTAGGTCCAGGATTAATTTATTATAGAAATTATCAAACTCACTTAAAAAGTTTAATCTTTCCGGGAGCATTTAGAATCACCACCTTAATTTTGTAGGATTGTATAAGAAAAAATCAGCCTAATTCTTAGCGCGATACTCGATACGCGATACGCGATACGCTAACCGCATGCGGTACTCAATACGAGATACGAGTCCCTTTTAGACCTCCAAATTTCGCTTTTAAGGCCCCTCAAATTTCTTGCCCTTATGATTGTATGCGTTTATTGACCTTTTCGCTTAAAAACTTACGCCTTTTCTTCTTAGATATATCTATAAATTAAAATTCTTCAATACCTTAGTTACCTCGTCATCGGTGATCCCCAGGTAGCGTTTAGTCATCGAGATAGATTGATGGCCTAAGACCTCTTGTATAAGTTCGATAGGAACGCCGGACATTCTCATCTGATAGCCTAAAGTTTTTCTTAAAGTATGAGTTCCTATCCTGGTCTTGATCCCGACCTCTCTACACCAGGATTGAATTAACTGCCAGGCCCGGATTCGACTAATAGGTTTATTTATCTTTGTCTTATCGCTAATGAATAGATAACGTTCCAGGTTATATATTCCGGTCTTATCAAAAAAATATTCTAAGGCATTTTTGGCCTCATCGTTAATATAAATTAATCTTTGTTTCTTGGTCTTTTTCTCTTTCAGGTCTAAATATTCTTTGATCTCTCCGGCCTGATCCTTCACATCTTCGACCTTTAGTTTCAATATATCGGATATCCTGAGGCCGGTATTAATCCCCAGGGTAAAGAGTAAAAAATTCCGGGGATTCTTTTTCCTCAGATTCCCCTTAATTGCCCGGATCGCTTTAAGTTCTCTTATCGGTTGGACCTTTCTCATTTTCTCAATATCCTTTCTTTACGTTTTTATTCTATTATATAATATTGTAAAGAAAAAAGTCAAACCTTTTTTAAAGTATTTTTACTCTTATTTTAAATACTCTTTATTTATAAGGCTTTCGCTATTATTTTATTATTAACATACTCCCTCTTGTGTTAAGTAAGATATCCCCGAATCCCTGCCCCTTCCCGGCCATTACCCACATTCGACAAACCTATTCGATAAACGGAGAGATACCTTTTTTCACCGGTCCACACCCGGGGATTAAAAACCGACGAGATTAAACAATTTAATTAACTTATCCCTTCGAAAACGCCTCAAAGGTTATCACCAAATTTTACGAATGATTTTCCTACCTAAAATTTTATTCTTTACTCTCCTGGCCACCTTTTTAGGATCTCCTGAAGTTATAACTTTTACATCATTAAGTTTACGAGCTAATTTATAGAGAAAGCTAACTGTCTTATTCATATTACTCATTTAATTAAACCCCCTTTTTTATTTAATAACCTCTTTTATTCAAGAATATTGCTCTCCTATGATCATCAGGAATAGATTTTTTATGTTTTCCTCTTTCCCGGGAATCTCGGGAATCTTCCTTCCCCTTAATAAATCCCTCAATAAGTTTTAAAGCCCTCGAATATTTATTTCTTTCTCTTTCCGTCAGGTCTTCCTTTTTCAATTCCACCTTATAAAAAGACCTGGTCTCTTTTAAAGCCTCTACCTTCAGAACCATTTTTTAAGATCACTTCCTTAATTTTGGTTTATGCTTTTATAAACAACCCTGCTCCCTGGAATAGACCTTCTGGTCCGGAGAGCAGGGAACGGCAACCCGGGGAATTGGAATAAGCCAGATTGCCGGGATTCGATTCTTTAATTTATTTTATTTTGACTCTCTTAGCTACTTCCTGGCTTCCCCAACTCCAAACAATTATTAAAATTCCTTGTGGAGCATTTTTAATCGAATACAGATACGTTGGAATTTTAGCTATTAGATAATCCCGTTCGCCTGGCTTTAATTCTATTTCAGGCCAAGCGTTAGAGGTTCTCGCATATAAAGGGCATCCATCGACATCTTTTACTATCATATTTACACTACCTTTCCAAACATTTTCCCCTTTATTAGTAGCGTAACACTGAGTTACATAATAATCCGGTCGATACCTTTCTACCACTGCCTCTGAAAATAGTATATCTTCTGGACTTAAAGTTAATACAGATTGTTTTTTATTCCCTTCACCACAACCCGATAAAAATATAGCTAATATTAAAAATAAGACTACCAAAAAATACTTCCTTTTCATTTCTTAAATTCCCCTTTTTTATATTTTTTTAAATTGGATCACCCAGTCTTTAAAATCTTATGCTTTCGTTTATATTCCCGGTTATATTCCCTGATCTTTTCCTTATTCTTTTCTATCCAAAGTTCTCTCCTGGCCTGACAGGCCTCTTTATTCTCCTGGTAATATTTCAAGTTCCTTTTCTTGATCGCTTTTTTATTGCTCATATACCATTTTGAAGTAAGCTCTTTTAAATATTCTTTGTGTTTTTCTCGGTAACTTTTAGAATAAATGCTCCGCTTTTTCTTGTTAGCTTTCAGATATTCTCTATTCTGTATCAGCATTTTAACCCGGTTATGGTAATAATATTTTAGACTTTCCAGGCTCCGGCAGGCTCTGCAGATGTTCATTCTACCGTCAAGATTCCGCTTGTCTAACGAAAACTTGAAGATCGGCTTTGTTTCTCCACATTTCGAGCAAGTTTTAAAGTGTATAGGTTTTATCTGATTCTCTCTATCCTGCAAGTCCTGCTCCACATCAGAATAACGGGTATCAAATTCAAATTCTTTTTTCACTTTTTCACCTTCTTTAAAAATCATACTGACAATTCGTCCAGGATACCCCTAAGACCGCCTTTTCTTTTTTCATCACTTTTTTATATTGAGTTCGGGTTCTGATTTGCTCTTGCAGTCAATAATCAAATACCAATCCTTATCAATATTCGATATAAACAAACCCACCTTACTAAGAGAGGTATCCCATGAGGTCTTGTCTTCATTATCCTTGGCAAGGCTCTTAACCGTAAATATTCTCCCATATTTTTTTTTGAGATACGGCTGGACGTCAAGATAAAATTTAAAAAGCTTACTGAAATTTTCCCTGGAAGAAGGAATTATAAAGAAAGTGCTCATAAGTCTGCCCTCCTCAAAAGAATAATTCATATAACAATCAAGGCCTTCCATTTTTCCCTTATATTGCAACAAATCCTCATTCTCAACATTCTCTTTAAACCCGGCTTTTTCTATTTTTTTAACGTCTTCTCTGCTCATACTCCAGGTTGTATTTAGAAAATTGTAATTATTTACTTTGTCTGGTTCCGCTTGCTTAAATTCTTGTTTCCCGGGTGGTGGTGAAATAGTATATCCCGCCTCTTTTTCTTTAATTGACAGGACAGGATTACTAACTATACGAACGACATTCCCTTCGCTATCTAATATCTTATACATCATTGCATCGATGCCGGAAGTATTAATTATAAAAAACATAGCTAATATTAAAACTAAACCTACTAAAAAATATTTCCTTTTCATTTTTTAAACTCCTTTCATTTATTTAAAAATAGTCTCCTGCAAAATTCTATTTAAGATCTCCTTCTGGCTTTTATGTAGTTTTAAATTAATGCTCAAGTACCCGTTATCTTCTACCGATATGTTTATAGCAGAAGGCTTGACTATCTTCACCGGCTTTAATGGCTCGGCTTCTATTGATTCTAATATTAAAGGCTCAACTTCTTCTACTCGCTTTAAAGGGGTCTTTACTTTCCTTCGCTTTTGGCTAGATATCCCTTTAAAAGCCTTCAAAATGATACCGAAGGTAACATCTAACATGGCCTCTTCGTTCTGCAAAAAATCCCTCTGGTTGTCGAAAGTTACCATTACCCCGACCCGACGATTTACAGGTTGGTAGTCTCTGACAAAAAGAGGTACAGCACCGAGACTTAAATAGGGGATTTTTGCCCAAAGTTTTAAAGTTTCTCCCTTGCTAATTGAAATGTGACAAAACAACAAACCATTATAGGAATATTTTATATAGGTCTCTAAATAATCCTTTCTGACCTGAACTTTTAAACTAGCGGTAATAAAGCGATCCAACTTTAAGTAAAGATTTATGATCCATTCTGGCCTTCCCTCCGTGTAGAATTCTTCATTAAAGGTTCTCATCTTGTTTCTCCTCTCAATTTTTTCTTTTCTATCTTCTAATAATTGAGACTTAAAATCGTAGTTAACCAATTCAACTAGCTCTTTCCCCATGGCTACCCCCTTTATTTTTCCCTAATTTTTTATTACGATATTGCTTATTATGCTTTCTTATTTTATCTCTATTTTTAATACGATATTCCCCTTGATATTTCTTTATTTCATCCTGATTTTCGACATAATAATCTTTTTTAGTCTCTCCGGATTTCTCTTTTCCCGAAATGAATCTTTCTATTAATTTCAGAGCCTTTGAATATTTATCTCTTTCTCTCTCTGTCAGGTCTTTCTTCTTCAATTCCAACTTATAAAAGGCTCTTGTCTCTTCTAAATTTTTTAGATTTACTATCATTTTAAATCAATCTTTTTAAGGAGAGAGCTTGGGTTCAAGATGCAAATGCAACACTTAACTTTGGTATAATATACCGAAAGAAAGGAGTTGCATATGGCTCATTGTTATCAGTTAAGTA
>NMQN01000091.1 GCA_003575245.1 Candidatus Atribacteria bacterium 1244-E10-H5-B2
GCAATTCTTTATATACGTGTTCTATAAAATAAGGAGCAGCTATCCCGGGTAAAATTTCCACTGCATCGGGTTGATTATGTTTTAATATCTGTTCCCCGGTTCTTAAGGCAGCAGAATCAAGTAAAAAAAGACGCTGTATAGCAATAAGCCCTTCTTTTTTAGCTATATTGATTAGATTATTTTTAGTGGTAACAATGCCATTGCAATGTTCTTTCCTGGCTAAATATATTACTCCTTCCCTATCTCGGCCAATTCCTTTAATTAGTTCCATATGTAAAAAAACCAGCTTGTTATGCTTTTTGCATTCTTTCATAATCCGGGGAAGATTAAATATATCTCCATAGAGAATAAAAAGGACAGCAACTTTACTATTGAGAGCATATTTAAAATCTGCATCATTTCTAATGGAAGCAATTATGGGATGTTCTTTAAAATATTTTTTTAGATCCTGCATTTATAATTTCCTCCATATTTTATAATTTTATAAAATATAAAAATCTTGATTTTAAAAGCAGCATAAAAATAATAGCATATATAATTTGTTACTTCAAAAAATTTTTATGGGAACACAAAATTAATATCGAGTTAAGAAAGAGAAAAAAATGAGGGAAAGTAGGGAAAAGATGTAAGTATAATCTTTAGGAACGCGGATTAGAATCAGCTCTCTTAATATTGCGGGTGGCAACCAGGCTTACGCCTGTTCCCATCAAATCATCTTTTATTACCTGACCTATTTTAATCGGGGCCTTAACTTCGATTTCAGCAATTTCTGTCATAGCTTTTAATAATAATCTTTTGGGAATTGCTTTTTCCGTCTTTACCGACACTAAAGGTAATTCACCGCCAATCACTTTAACTGTAGTGGGTAAAATTCTTAGCGGATTGATAAATTCTTCTTCGGCGTATTTAATCCCTTTAGGACAGGCATTCCCTATAATAGAAGTAATCTTTCCATCTTTACTCTGAATGGTCATCCTACAACCTATGGGGCAGCTTACACATATTATCTTATTTTTTTCCATCCTCTTTACTCCCTAATCCCTTTTAATAGAGATAGTTATATTTTTCAATTTATCATTCAATAAAACCTCCGGTAAATAGACGCTCACCATCTCCCCCGGGGTTACAATTCTCTTCTTGTAAGAACCCAATACTCTGCCTTTATCATCTAATAAATTAATTCTGACCTTCTCTGCCGGTTTTTTTACCCTCATAAATATTTTTATTTTCTTCCTTCCCGGAACAATAAAATCTATATGTTGAGGGACCACATAAGCAATATTATCACCGGGGACTATTTTTATAGGTTGGGAACGAAATTTTCTATTTCCTTTAAGGTATTCGCCCACAGCTCGACCTACAATCTCTCCCTCTTCTGAAACAAAATCAGCTAAATCATGGACGTGAAGGACATTTCCACAGGCAAAAATTCCCTCAATCTCTGTTTCTCGGTTTTCATTTACTATAGACCCTCTGGTTACCGGGTCTAATTTAATTCCCGCTTCTCCGGTTAACTCATTCTCCGGGATTAAGCCAACAGATAACAGGATGGTATCACATCTTATCTCTTCCTCGGTTCCGGGAATCGCTTGCAGGTTTTTATCCACTTGAGCGACGGTCACTCTTTCTACCCGCTTTCTTCCTTCAATTCGGGTAATAGTATGGTTGAATTTTAAGGGGATATTAAAATCGTCCAGACACTGAACCTTGTTTCTTATTAGTCCGGTAGAAAAAGGCATAATTTCCAGGACCGCCTTAACTCTTGCTCCTTCCAAAGTCATCCTACGGGCCATAATCATCCCGATATCTCCTGAACCCAGAACGACTACCTCACGGCCCGGTATATATCCTTCAATATTAATATATCTCTGGGCGGTGCCGGCGGTAAATATTCCGGCAGGTCTGTTCCCGGGGATAGCAATCGCTTCCCGGGTTCTTTCCCGGCACCCCATAGCCAGAACAACCGCTTTAGCCTGAATATGTAATAAACCATCATCTCTGTTTATGGCTATAATTCGTTTATCGGGGTTTATCTTTATAACCATCGTTTCTGTCTTTACATCAATCTGGTTATCATTAAGTTTAGCAATAAATCTCTCTGCATATTCCGGCCCGGTTAGCTCTTCCTTAAAATACTGTAATCCAAATCCGTTATGGATACATTGGGGAAGGATTCCCCCCAGATATTTATCTCTCTCCAGAAGTAAAATATCTTTCACCGCGTTTCTTTTGGCTTCCAGGGCAACAGCCAGACCAGCCGGGCCCCCTCCGATAATTACTAAATCATATTCTAACTTCATCTTTAAACTTAACTCCTATTTCTTTGATCATGTCTTTGGTCTTAGTCTTTAAAATTTCTGAACCAGGTCCCTTTTTTGTTATTCTTAAAGGAGATATCTTTAATTCTTCCGATAGAATTTTTAAAACTTTAGGACTGCAAAAACCTCCCTGACATCGGCCCATCCCTGCCCTGATTCTTCTTTTGATGGCATCCAGGCTTCTGGCCGGTAGCGGTTGATGGATAGCCCTGAGCATCTCTCCTTTGCTTACTTTTTCGCATCGGCAGATAATTTCTCCGTAATCAGCATCTTTTTCTACTATCTCCTGCCATTCGTCTGTCTTGTCTAAATAATCTGCAAATTTCGGCTGCTCAGGCAGGGCTTCTATAAAATCATCCCTGTAATTTAATTCTAACCGGGGAGAAATTTCTTTAACCACTTCTTTTAGAATGCCACTGACCATATCGGCAATAGCCGGGGCGGAACTTAAGCCGGGTGATTCAATACCTGCCACATTGATAAATCCTCTAATCTTTTTTGAAGCCTCAATAATAAAATCATCTCTCCCTTCAATATCGGCTCTTAAACCGGCAAAAGAGTTTATCAGGTCTTGATGGGGAAGATGAGGAATTAATTTT
>NMQN01000567.1 GCA_003575245.1 Candidatus Atribacteria bacterium 1244-E10-H5-B2
AGTTAGTGTGAAAAGAGAATAGTTTTCAGATCTAAATTACAATAAAAAGGCTAATAGCCTTATATTTTTTTATCTTATGCGTAGCACGAAATTGAAAATAGTATATAGCAAAGAATAGCGTGGAGCGTATAGCGGATAGCGTTCAGGTGCGAGCAGTAAGTGAAAGCGAGATAAAAAATGAGTATTTTGTATCTCGTGAATCGTATCTTGAAATATAGTGGATAGCTTTTAGCGTATAGAAGTAGGGGCTTGATTTATCAAGCCTGCAAAACTCGGGTCGAATAAATTTGACCCCCACATTAAAAACAATTGGCAAATTGGGTAATTGATAAAATACAGGAGGAAAATATGCAAAATTTAAAATTGAAAATAGTTTTAATTTTTAGTCTAGTGATAGTATTTTTATTTGGGAACATGATTGTAGCTAATGCCCACTTTGGTATGGTAATCCCCTCTGATGATATGGTTTCCAAAGATGATAGTAAAAAAATTACTTTAAAAGTACAATTTATTCATCCCATGGAAGGGGATTATATGGATATGGCTAAACCAGCCCAATTTGGAGTTTTGGTTCAAGGTAAGAAAATTGATTTACTAAATACTCTTCAAGAGAGAAAGATTAACGATTGTACTACCTGGGAGACAAATTATCAGATAAAACGTCCGGGTGACTATATTTTTTATGTGGAACCCCAACCCTATTGGGAACCGGCAGAGGATTGTTTTATCATTCATTATACTAAGGTGATTGTAAATGCCCTCGATCTGGAAGTAGGTTGGGATGAAGAAGTGGGTCTAAAGACCGAGATTATTCCCTTGACCCGGCCGTATGGTATTTGGACAGGAAATGTTTTTCAGGGGATTGTAAAAGTTAAGGGAGAAGCGGTGTCTTACGCGGAAGTCGAAGTAGAATATTACAATCAGGATGGCAAGGTTAAATGGCCTGCTGACCCTATGATTACCCAGGTGATTAAAGCTGACCAGAACGGGGTATTCACTTATGCTATGCCCAAGGCAGGTTGGTGGGGGTTTGCAGCTCTTAATGAAGATGAGGAAAAGATGAAACATAACGGCGAAGAAAAGTCGGTAGAAATTGGGGCAGTGCTCTGGATCAAAACTTATGATATGGAATAAATAGGTAGAAGGGAAATATTTTATGCATATCTCAGAAGGAATACTATCTGCACCCGTATTAGTTACGGGTGCAAGCCTGACTGTTACGGCAGTAGGATATAGCTTAAAAAAGATGGAGCATAAGGAAGTGCCCAAGGTGGCAATCCTATCTTCTGTTTTTTTTGTGGCTTCTTTAATTCATGTTCCTGTCGGTCCTTCTAGTGTGCATCTGATTTTAAATGGAATTATAGGAATATTATTAGGTTGGTCCGCCTTTCCGGCGATATTGGTTGCCCTTGCCTTACAAGGTGTGTTATTCCAGTTTGGTGGAATTACCACTTTAGGAGTAAATACTTTTAATATGGCTTTGCCGGCAATTATCTGTTTCTATCTATTTAATCGAGTGATTAGAGGTGAGAATGATTTTATTGTTCTGATGCTGGCCTTTGTCTGTGGATTTTTAGCGGTATTATTAAGCGGGATAATAGTAGCAGCTGCTCTGGTCTTTAGCGGAGAACCTTTTATACAGGTAGCCAAATTGGTGTTAATTGCCCATCTGCCGGTAATGATTTTGGAAGGGGCATTAACTGCCTTTTGTATAGGATTCTTGAGGAAAGTTAGACCGGAAATATTAGATATATGATTACACGGATTTAATATAGATTACACAGATTAATCAAATATAATAGAATTATATCGGAAGGATAAGATGAAAAATAAACTGTATTTAATTTTGATATTTACTTTTTTAATCATTATAATGATGGATGTCTCGGTCTTTGCCCACAAAGTAAACATCTTTGCCTACGTGGAAGGAGATAAAATTTATACCGAAAGTTATTTTAATGATGGTAAGAAGTGTATAAATTCCAAGATTGAAGTATTTGATAACCAGGGGAATAAATTATTGGAAGGCTTAACTGATAAGGAAGGAGAATTTTCTTTTAAAGTTACCTCGGAAGATGGAGATTTAAAAATATTTCTTACTGCCAGCATGGGACATCGGGCAGAATATATTATTCGAGCCGATGAATTGATAAGCTCTGCTGGGTTAATTGAAGAAAAATTTGAAGAACCCGTATCTATTGTTTCTCCCGAAACTTCTTTGGTTAACTTGAAAGGAATTCAATCAATAATTGAAGATACTCTGGATGAAAAGTTGAAGCCGATTATGAGAGAGATAGTAGAGATTAAGAAATCTCAAGAGGATAAGATTTCTCCCACCGAGATAATCGGGGGCATAGGTTATATAATTGGTATTTTTGGAATTATTGCTTATTTTTTAAGCCGTAAAAGATAATTTAAAATTTTATTTTCAGGTGATTAATTTGATTAAAGAAAAATTTTCAGAGGGAGATTCTTTTTTTCATAAGCTCGATCCACGGGTAAAGATTATTGTGGCTTTATTGTTTTCAGTAATTGTTGCTGTCAATGATAAACATACTTCATTATGGGGTGCTTTATTCCTTGCTGTAGCGGCAGTAATTGTTGCCCGTTTAAGGACCAAAGAAGTGATTTCCCGTCTTTTAGTGGTGAATAGTTTTATCTTTTTATTATGGTTGATGCTTCCCTTTACCTTTCCGGGTGAAAAAGTTTATACTTTAGGATCGTTAGGCATTTCTCAAGAAGGCATCAAATATGCCCTTTTAATTACTATAAAATCTAACTCTATTATTTTAGTTGGGATTGCTTTCCTTTCTACTTCTTCAATCTTTAATCTGGTCCATGCCCTGCGACATTTGCATCTTCCTGATAAATTGGTTCAGTTATTTTTCTTTACTTATCGTTATATCCAT
>NMQN01000875.1 GCA_003575245.1 Candidatus Atribacteria bacterium 1244-E10-H5-B2
TAAGTCTTTTGGAGCAAAAGATAATATTTCCGCTAAGGATGGCAAGAAAGGAACTTATGACCTGAAGACCAGGGCTAATGAACTCATCTACTATAAAAACTATTATCCCCGTTCTGATTATTACGGTGCCCCTAATATCCTGTCTGCCGTCGGTTCAGTCATTGCCTTAATTGAAATTCGAGATTACAATTTAGCCTTCTTTGAAAACTACGGGGTCCCGGCTTGGATGATCGTCCTAAAAGGCGACTGGTCTGATGACGCACCCAAGAAGATTGAAAAATTTTTGGATACTGAGATTAAGGGCTCGAAGAATGCTCACAAGACCATGGTCCTCAAGGTTAATGAAGGTGATTCTATGGATTCTGAGAAGCTTTCGGCAGATATGCAGGAAGGCAGTTTTAGGGTCTATACTCAGAGATTGATAGATGATATTCTCATGGCCTATTCTATGCCAGGCTACCGTATCGGTTTGAACATAGTGGGCAGATTAGGCGGGACCAATATTAGAGAATCCACCGAGATATATAAGAATGGAGTCGTCGAACCATTGCAAGAGGATATCGAAGACACGGTTAACCACAAAATTATAGAGCAGGGATTAAATTGTGAATCCTATAAATTCAAGCTCAACGATCTAGATATTAGAGATGTGGATGCCGAAGCGAAAAGGTATGTATCTTTGATTCAATCAGCAGCAATGACTCCCAACCAGGCAATAAACTTATTGGGTACAGGCAAACCCTATCCCGGAGGCAACAAATTTTATATCGGCTCCAGTCTGGTGGAGGTAGGAGAAGAAGAATTGGAAAAGAGAGAAGACAAATTTATCAAGGCTATGGAAGGTCTTAAAGAGGGGATTAACAAATTAGCTGAAGGTGATTTTCTTAAAGAAGCGGACAAAGACGAAGGAGAATCAGAGGATTAAAAAGATGGTGGATGTAGAGAAATTTATTGAAAAGATAGAGCTGGAAGGATATGTAAAGGAGATCCTGGCGGAGATAATGCAGGTAGTAGATAAGAAGATTAAAGAGGATATGCCAGGAGTTAAAATAGCCATCAGTATAAGTGTGGGTATAGCAGACGGCCAGTCTCCGCGGAGGAAAGAGTAATGGCTGTGAAGATGAGGAGCTAAATAATTATGCCATTAACTAGCGATACTGTAGAAGAATTGAATGGACTTGTAGATATATTTTTTGAGAAGGTAGGGCGTAAAGAGAGGTTGAGAAAGCAGATACTTAAATTGATGGATGAGTGTGAGGCTTACCTGTATCCTAAGATCCGGGAGTGGATGCAAGGAGCCCGGAAACAGATCATCAGAGATATTAAAAACAGGATTCTAAAATTTGAAAAGAAGTCCAAGCCCCAAATAGTAATAGATTATGTAGACTGGGAGATGATAGAAAAAGAAGGAGAGAGCATAATCAAACCAGCCTACCTAACTATAATGCAAAAGGCAGGGAATATGGCTTATGAGCAGGGTAGGATCATAGGCTCTTTTGACGTAATAAATCCCCGTTCTGTGAAGTGGGCAGAGAAATATTCTTCTGAATTAGTCACCTTAGTAGGCAAAGAAACAAAAAAGGGATTACGAGAAATAGTGACTCAGGGGGTAAAAGAAGGAAAGACTCTTAGACAAATAGCAAAAGATATTAAGGAGATGGGCATAGGATTAAATGAAAGGCAGACTAAGGCTCTGTATAGATATAAAGATTCGATGGTAGCCCGGAAGTTGCCCAAAAAAGTAATTAAGGATAAATTCGACAAATACTACAATGGACTGCAAAGAGACCGGAGTAAAATGATAGCTAGGACAGAAGTCAACCGGAGCGTAAATGAAGGTTATTTAGATTCATTGGAGGGAACCCGGTATGAGGAAGTAGAGATATCTTCAGCTGCTGATGCCTGTTCCGAATGTCTGGATCTGGCCGGGCAAAAATTTACTAGAGCTGAGGCAAGGGGGCGCTTGCCGGTTCATCCAGATTGCCGATGTCATTGGATTGTAGTAATTCCGAAACGAAAGAAACCTAAAGCGGGAAAGAAATAGAATAGTTTTAAACAAATTAAAATCAATTTATATACCAGGTTTGGTATGTCAATTGTTAGATAAGTAGGTGATTAGAATTGAATATTGAAGAAATGACTTCAGAAGGATTAGGTGAAGTTTCGAATAAAGAAATATATAGCCTGCGCTTGAGATTTATTCAACTTTTCAATAAATGGTTTAAGAATAATAATAGACAGAAAGTTGGTAAATTAGAGAAGAATAAGTTTCTCGATAAATATAGATTGCTGCTTAAAGTGATGAATAAGAGGAAACTTACCCACAGTGTCCAGGATATCGATAGGGCATTATTTAGAAAGAATGTATATGGATTAGATGTGTCCTCCTTAGGTGATTTAGTAAAAGTTCCCGATTTTGTATCTATCGGTGGCGGTTTTGTCTCATCCCCTAAGGATGCAGATGACCTGGATTTAATTGTGAGAGGAAGCGAAAATAACCGGGATGAAGGGTTGGAATTAAAGCTGTCCCGATTAATGCAGAAACAGATCGAGAAGAAATGCCATTTTGTTTATAATGAAACCGGGGCTCATTCAACTTACATTCCGCTTTTCGATTTGGTTCTAAGAGCAAAAAATAAAATCAATAGGGTTGAGATTAAAGAAGATTACAGTAAATCGGAAGAATTAGAAAAAGGCATAAGGCCAGCCTTTGGTTCTCCCGGGGGCAAAAGATATTTAGCTGAAAACATCATTAGTTATATCCCAGAGCATAAAACCTATGTAGAACCATTTATAGGGGGAGGGGCAGTATTTTTTGCTAAAGAACGAAGTGAGGTTGAGGTTATAAATGATTTGGACAAAGACATCGCTTTTGCCTATAGGTTTATGAAGAATATAACGGA
>NMQN01000831.1 GCA_003575245.1 Candidatus Atribacteria bacterium 1244-E10-H5-B2
GGTTCATTCAGGTAATTCTCGAATTTGGTTCGGTTAAATAAGGTTGAAGGCCGGAGATATTTATTCATCTTGTCATCAGCTAACCAGGTCTCTATTTTTTTATCGATTACAGTTACGAAGTCTTTTACAGTTCGACCTTCGTTAAACCTGGCACGTATTAACTCCATGGTAGATTTATTTTTAGGATCGAAATTACTTCCTGTCTTTTTGTTCAAGTAATTAATAATCAGCGCATAGTTGGGCTTTAGCCCGACAGAAGATATTACTTTAGTAATATCTTTCTTATTCTTTACCTTCTTTACTTTCTTTAGTATAGTGTGGCTTTTGTGTTGCTTCTGTGTTGCTTTTGTTTTTCCTTTGCTGTCGCTTTTGCTGTCGCTTTTGTAATTTTCTAAACTCTGGAAAGCATTGTAATTTAATACCTTGACGGTAAAACCCCCTGTCGCTTTTGCTGTCGCTATCATTGTCGCCGATTTTAGCCATTTTATACAATGAGCTACTTCATTTTTTGTGGTCTTAGTTTTTCTCATTATCCACTCATATTTTATAAAGCTACTACCCCTTGCGAATTGCTTACTGTCCTTATAATTAACCTCATTGACTAAGTAAAACCATATCTTAAACCATTTAGAAGGTTTATTATAAAATATATCGCTATCTATTGTCTGTCTTGCCCAGAGGGTTGCCCCACCATTAATTTTTTTCATTTATTAACCTCGATAGCTAATCTATTTTATAGTTTTTTTATAGTATTTTTATAGTTTATTTATAGTTCTATTTCCTTAAAAAATTCTTTGCTGGACCCGAGCTATCCTCTTATATGACATATCAATATATTCCTGTTTTATCTCAATACCGATAAATCTTTTTCTTTGCTTTAAGGCCACTAATGCAGTGGTTCCTGCCCCCATAAAAGGATCTAGGACTACACCGCTTTCCCAACCCGCATTGCAGCCACAATCGGTATAGCCTTTAAACTTGTATTCATTATGTCCAACACCTTTTCGTGCAACTATTGCCAATTTCCTATTACCCTTTTTTTCTTCTTGTATAGCTCTATAATTTTCAGGTTTATCATTTGTTGGTCTCGGAATAAAAGTTTTATCTAATACCTTTACCCTCGCCTTCCCGCACTTCTTACAAACATATCTCGGACACCCTGCCTTGATCATTGGCTCTATTAATGTTTCGGGATATACTGCAAAATGTGCTTCGGGGAATGGTTGAGTTGGAATAGTCCAGACGGCTCGTTTGTTTTTGCCTTGCGGATAAATAGGTTTTTTATGTAATGGGTCCACATAACTTCCTTTTCGTTTTGTGGCAATTTCGTGTTTTGTCAGTCCCCATCTTTTACGAGGATTATTTTGTTCATACGGAGTATTTGGACCGCTCCCTTTTCTGCTCCATACTTCTAAATATTCCGCTTTATCAAACTGCTGCTCAAACCAATATTTCTTACTCTTAACAAAAAAGTACACATACTCAAAATCCACCGTAAACCTATCTTTAGCAGAAGAGGGCATACAATTTGGCTTGTGCCAAATAATGGTATTACGGAGTATCCAGCCACGATTAACCATTTCTATGACAAAGCGTTGGGGAATGAGGCAAAGGGATTTAGTTGGTATATTGCTTTGATTTTCTTTTTTAAATGTTTTAGTAAAATTACCGCTATATTTAGGTTTACCTATTGCACCGGTAGAAGCATTTGTATTCCCTACTTTACTACCATTGTAACTATCCCCTAAATTCACCCAGCAAGTCCCATCTTTCTTCAATACTCGCTTAACCTCGTCGAAGATATCGCATAGATGTTTTATATATAATTCAAAGGTTGGTTCAAGACCGAGACTACCACGCCAAGCTCCACATTTAAGACAAAAGCAATTACCTTTATCATCAGAAGCTCCACTGTCTTTGAACCAGCTTTCTTTACCTGGATTGGTTTCCCCTGGTTTATGCTTTAAAGTAATAGATTTGTTGCCCCACTTGTGCCTACAATCTTTATCCCCATCCCATGTAACCGGTTCAATACCGTAATCCCTTAGTCCCCAAAAAGGCGGTGAAGTTACCACACAATTAACTGATTCTGCTGGTAACTTTGGTAAAATATTTAAAGCGTGTCCTAAGATTATGGTATTGATCATTGATTAATTTCCTTTTTTAATCTTTTTATCATTTCTTTTTCTTAAATATTTCAGTAACTCCAAAAGTTTTTTATCGTTCTCCTTGTCTAATTCTTTTAATTCTTCCGCAGTTTTATGAAACATACTTTTAGTTATTTTGATCTTCATAATTCGCTAATAGACACCACCATGGTATTTCACATTTTAAAGCAATTTCCCTATTGATTATTCTATAGGTACGGTATTTGGTTTTGAATCGAGGATCCTTGCAGACAAATCTGCTGAGGTTAGTTTTTGTATCATAAAAGTAGTCACTATGCTTACATTCATGGCAGTATCTAATTTTTAGTATTTTCATTTTAATCCTCCAATATATAGACTCTCACTAGTTTCCTGCCCCACTCAACAGCCTCTTCATAGGTCTCAAAACATAAATCTATTTTCCAACCCTTAATCGATGATCCCCTGTCATTACATTTGCCAAGTCCATAATCTTCTACCCAAATCATTTGACCCATACGGAGGGGACCGTTCCTATCATCTATGGCGATCGATCCCCTACCAGCCACATCGCCCATGGCAGTAAAGCCATCATCAAAAGGGTAAGTACACTCGGGCCCCGGGTAGTATCCGGTAGATTCCAGTATAAAATATTTAGTCTCTTCAGCCTCTAATTTGGCCAAAGTAATATATAAAAGTAAGATGATTGTTATAATTTCGATTAGGATTATTAATTTTTTCATTTTTATCTCCGATATTGCCTGCCCTGTGGCGT
>NMQN01000700.1 GCA_003575245.1 Candidatus Atribacteria bacterium 1244-E10-H5-B2
TCCCTGGGGGATTGGAGGGGGGTTTATTCGGGATTTTGGAGAAGTAAGCATACAATCGTAAGCGGAAAGTGAGAAAATCGAAATAGAGAAGATTTCTTTTTCAACGTCCAATATAAGATATTATGTAAAGTAATCGTGGGGGTGAAATTTATATTCTTTTCGTGAGATAAATTTGACAAGATAGATAATAAGAATTATAATGACCAGAAAGAGAGGAGATGAGAAAAGAATGCCGATGAGAGTTAGCAAAACCAAGTTCTATTTGGTATGGGAGATTTCAGACATTTTAGGGTTATCGAGAGAGGCAGTTGCAAAATATATTCACCAGGGGAAAATCCACGCAATCAAGATCGGGACCAGATGGCACATATCGCAAAAAAGTTTAGATACTTTCCTGGAAACCGGGAATTGTAAAAAAGCTAAAGAGTAAATAGATTTCTTCAGGGGGAATATGCCCCTGATAAAAAATAGGAGATGAAATTAATTATGAAGATAAAATTTGATGATCCGATACAGCAATGGGCGGTTATATCCGCAGTGTTACTAGGAATAGTTTATCTGATATCTAAAATTTAATATAACCCGGGTAGAGGTTCTTTTTCTACTTTCCTGCTATTCCGGGTTTTACCGGCAGGGAAGTTTCTTTAAAACTTCTTCCCTGCCGGTGTAACAAAATATTACAATGATATAATAAATTGGGAGGTTAAATTATAGCGGTCTAACCCACCGCTATAACAAAAGCAAAGAAATAAAGGTCCTCTTTGCTTTTACCAATCAGGGAAAGGCAGGGGTTTAGATTGACGTCCTTCCCCTGCCGGTCCCAAAAAGGAGGCGTCAGAAATGGGTAAAAAGATAAAGAAAAAGAATAAGTTTAAGTATGAAGGAAGATTTGCAGGGATAACGCACAAACAGAAAGAGTCAGAGGCTTTTAAGGGTCTAACCATACACGCAAAATGGCTATACCTTGAATTTAGATTTAAATACAATGGTGAGAACGAGCATAATATTATTTTTACATACCAGGATGCAGAGAAAATCATGTCTAAAAGTACATTTGTAAAAAGCAGGAATCAATTAATTGAGAGGGGTTTTATTGATGTTATTAAGCGTGGTGGTTTAGAGAAACAACCTATTATATATGGATTAAGCAATAGGTGGAAGAAATACGGGACAGAAGAATTTATTAAGGTAAAAATAAAAGATATTCTACCTAGAATGTACAAGATAAGATTTAAGAGAGGCCATAAATTTATGGGAAATCAGTATAAGAAAAAAGAGCATTTATAGGGGTCATATTTGGTAGTTGATAACTACCACTTTTGGTAGTTGTATAACTACCACTTTTGGTATATATGGAGTGATTTATAACTACCACTTTTGGTAGTGCTATTTAGATATCTACCATCTACCCGGGCCGGAATTGTTCAATAAGGGTCTTTTCTTAGAACGGTGTTCTAGATTTAAAAGATATTGCACAAGTGGGAAAAGCAAAGGGTTGGGCAACAAGGTAAAAATTAGAGGATTTTAACTTTTTGCCAGGAGGCACCAAAATACGAAAAGATTACAAAGCGAAAAGGCTAAAAACACTAGAAGAAGAAAGATTATTGACCTATGAGTTAGTTAGAATCTTAGGCACTCTTAGAGATTGTTGGGACCTTTCAAAGCTTCAAAGACGAAATTTAAGATGGACTTATGAGTATGCTAATCAATTGAGAGTTGACATTGAAGAAAAAATAGCGGGTTTAGGAGTAAGTAAGAAATACAGAAAAAAGAGAATTAAAAGCGCCAAAGAAAAGCTTAGATTCGGTCCCTATAGACCAAGAAAAGAAGATATTAGGATCGTGGATAGCGTGAAAAGAATAATAAGGAATCGAAGAAAATTGAAGGTCGGAGAGAACCATAAGTAACGATAGAACTATTTAAGAACGTCTGCCTAAAGACCATTATTTGTAAAGGGTTTCCTTACATTTGATCCCCCTAGCTTTCCGGAAAACGTAACGAAATTATCCCCCAATATACCCCTGAAAGAACTATACCATAAGGGTTTTGATAGTGCGTCTTTTTTAGTCAAGCAACCGGTTTGATACGGAGGGAGTACGGAGTTGATACGGAGGGACCCCAGAGAAAAAGCCCTTCTAATTTGAATTTAAAAGGGGGTCTAGAGCATAAAGAGGTGTAATCATACCAACCACTGTAAAGAAATCGATTGTAGACCCCTTCTCGTAAGCCTGAAAAAAAACGCTGTTAGCCTTATAAAATAAGGGTTACAGCGTTTTTCTGCTATATAAAATAATTAGCCTGTCTTTTTTGACGGATTGTCGTTAGAGTTCGGCTCTTTTAGAGAGAAAAAAGTCATAGGGATAAGACTCGAAGTATCAAAAAAGGGGCGGGGCAAGGGAGAGAGGGAAGAACGATATACCCACATTTAAGCTTGTAGAGAGAGGGTGAATCGACCGCAGTTTTTCCTTCCCCCTTATACTTCCCCCCTAATGAATCATAGCCTAACCTTAACGCCTTGCGTGAAACGAATACCCGAAGCGTAAAGCCCACAATTCAAGGGAATTTAGCGAGGGTTGAGTTGGTAGCAAGGTTAAAAAGAAGGGGGTTAAGAGGGGGGTTTTAGGGGGGATTTAAGGGGGAAGAAATTTTACCCGCCCCTTTCTCCTGATAAGACCGATAAGAGGTAACGGTTAAAGGATAAAACTCTTATATAACAACGGTTAGAGAAGATTTCTCCTCTGTTCCGATGCTTGAGATTATCTCTGGATCTAAATTATGATAATTCCCCTGGGGGAGATCCGAGGTCCAGAAAATTACTGATCAGTAGAAATTCCTCCGGAAGTGGACCAGATTAAAAAAAGTTACAATGGCTCCCTGGGGGATTGGAGGGGGGTT
>NMQN01000064.1 GCA_003575245.1 Candidatus Atribacteria bacterium 1244-E10-H5-B2
GACTTATATAATCCCTGCTTCAATAGATGTTCACAGATATTTAGCAACTAAAAGAAACTTAGATATAGTTATTTCGCTTCCCTCCCAATATTAGTTTACTTGTTCTTGGGAAAGTTCTTCTTAAGAGGATTGTTGCAAAGTTCTTTAAAAGGTTAATCTATATACTGGTCAAGAGTAATGTAAAAGTTTTTGAATATCTCTTTTATGCTTCGAAGAATCTTTTATATTTTAATTTTTAGTTATTATCAAGAATTATTACCGGAAGAATTAATTAAAATAGGTAAAAATATAATAGTGAAATAATAGAATTAAAGCTTAGTTTGCGAAAGGGATAAAGATGGATTATCTGTTAGGTATTGATATTGGCACTTCTGGGACCAAGGGAGTGCTTATGGATAGAGAGGGCAAAATTTATGCCCGGGCAGGGAGAGAATATTCTATAGATATACCTCAACCGGGTTGGGCAGAACAGGACCCTAAAATGTGGTGGGAAGCAACTATCCAGGTAATAAGAGAAGTAATAAAAAAATCAGAGGTTAACTCTCAACAGGTTAGGGGGATAGGCTTATCGGGGCAGATGCACGGTACCGTCTTTTTAGATAAGAAATTACAGCCTTTTCGTCCGGCTATCATCTGGGCCGACCAGAGGAGTAGCTCTCAGTGTAAATTTATTTATCAGAAAATTGGCAAAGAACGACTGGCTGAGCTGACCGGAAACCCGGTAGCTACCGGCTTTATGTGCAGCACTCTTTTGTGGATGAAAGAGAATCAACCAGAAGAATTTAATCAAACATATAAAGTAATTTTAGCCAAAGATTATATCCGTTATAGATTAACCGGAAATATAGGAGTAGAGCTTACCGATGCTTCCAGCACTCTATTATTGGATATAAAAAGAAGATGCTGGTCAGAAGAGTTATTGAATATTCTTGGTCTTCCGCTAAAAATTCTTTCGGAAGAAGTTCATGAATCTCAGGAGGTAGCTGGTTATCTGAATGTAGAGGCAGCAAGAGATACTGGGTTATTAGAAGGAATCCCGGTAGTTTATGGTGGAGGAGATCAATCAATGCAGGCAGTCGGTAATAGCGTAATTAGACCGGGAATTCTCTCTTCTACTATTGGGACAGGCGGTCAATTATTTATCACCGTGGAGAAATTTACTTATGACCCCAAGTTAAGAATTCATACTTTTTGTCATGCTGTACCTGATAATTATCACTTGCAAGGGGCTATTCTTTCCGCAGGATTATCTTTAAAATGGTTGAGGGAGAATATATTGCATACTCCTGATTCTTATCGAGTATTTGATAAGGAAGTAGATAAAATCAAGGCAGGGAGTGAAGGCATAATTTTTCTTCCTTATCTTTTGGGAGAGAGGTCTCCTTATATGAACCCTCAAGCCAAAGGAGTATTTTTCGGGTTCAATCTAAAACATCACCGAGCTCATATGATTAGAGCAATTATGGAAGGAGTAGTTTTTGCCTTAAAGGATTGCCTGAAGGTCTTTGAAGAATTAGGGATTAAGATTGAGCAGGTAATTGCATCCGGAGGAGGGGCAAAAAGTAGAGTATGGAGACAGATGCAGGCCGATATTTTTGACAAAGAGATATCCATGACTCAATCAACAGAACAAGCGGCAATGGGAGCTGCCATATTATTCGGGGTAGGAGTAGGAATATATAAAGACACAGAAGAAGGGTGTAAAAAAGTAGTGAAATTAAAAGAAGAAAAAATAAAACCAATTCCCGAAAATGTCGATATTTACCATAAACAATTCGAAATTTATAAATCTTTATATCAGGATTTAAAAGAAGATTTTAAGAGATCGAAAGAGATGGTGCAAAGAAATACTGGATTCCCGCTGGAGTTTATCCTCGCGAAAACGGAGGCGGGAATAACAGAAAAGATAACTATAGCAGCAGTAAGGAGTTGCAGTATGAAGAGTAAGAGTTATTATTCAGAAAAACTTTCAGCAGAACAATTAAGGCAATGTTACCAGATTGCCCCTCTTAGGGTAAAGCAGTACTTAAATGCTGAGATTCAATATGTTTTAGATAAGATTAAACCTTCAGATATTGTCTTAGAATTGGGATGTGGTTACGGAAGAGTGCTTCAAAAGCTTTGCAAAAAAGCAAAAAAAGTAATCGGCATTGATATATCAAAGTCCAGCTTAGAATTGGCGAAAAAACTACTAAAAGGAAATTTAAATTGCCAGTTATTCCAGATGAATGCTGTTAATCTTGAATTTTCAGATCATTTTTTTGATATGGTAATCTGTATTCAAAATGGAATTTCTGCCTTTAATGTAGACAAGAAATATTTAATTAGAGAAACTATTCGGGTTACCAAAAAAGGGGGATTAGTGTTATTCTCGACTTATTCAGATAAATTTTGGGAGGAGCGCCTAAAATGGTTTATTCTTCAGTCTAAAGCAGGGCTGATTGGGGAAATTGATTTAACCGAAACTCACAATGGGATAATTGTCACTAAAGATGGATTTAAAGCCACCACCATCAAACCAACGGAATTTACTTCCTTAACTTCTGAATTGGATATTGATTTGAAAATTGAAGAGATAGATAATTCAAGTATATTTTATGAAATTTTAGGTGCTTATGTGATAAATTCAAATTAATAAGAAGGTAAATTTATGTCTATAAAAGTTCTTTTAGGCGAAATGAATATATCTTTTTTGAATAGTTTAGAAATATTATATATTGCATTTCTTAAATTTTTCTTAGCATATTTCTCATTACAATTTCCCCATAACAAATCTGCTAATTCATCTCGGGTTGCTTTCTTGTTAATAGCCATATAATAAAATAGAGCTTCTAATTTTGTATAGGGAAATAAAATTCTGTTGTTGCTATCTTCCATTGCTATAGGGATA
>NMQN01000655.1 GCA_003575245.1 Candidatus Atribacteria bacterium 1244-E10-H5-B2
TGCAGAAAAGCTATAGTATAAAAAATATGTCCCATAAGAAAAGATAGTAACCCGGCTATAAAAAAAGTCTTTTTCTGAGACCATAATAAGAAAAAATCTCCCAAAAAACAGCAAATTAAAGCAGATAAAATCAGCCCATTCAGGTTAGCCACACTTATTATATAAAAAAGAGTAAGCAAAGGAACCAATAGTGTTTTAGTAAAATATCTCAATTTTACCTTGTCATACTTTACGGCAAAAACATCTCCAACAGCAACAATAACAAAAAAAATCATTATTAATACTCTTAGAGCCATGTTATATTAACTCCACTTTAATATATCTCTTTTATATAAGATTCTACTACCCTTTTAATAATTTCTTTATTTTTATTAGTCTGCCTTGAACAGTAAATCGGTTTCTTAATTTCCACCTCAATTTTATTTAAGCTTCTGATAAATTTTGCTCCCCTTGGCAAAACTTTATCTGCTCCTTTAATTTTTATAGGCACAATAGGAACCCCTACTTTGGTAGCCAGATAAGCAGCCCCGGCCCTAATGGATAAATTATTTTTTTTACGGTCAATACCCCCTTCGGGGAAAATTCCCAAAACTCCGCCTTGCTGTAGGATTTTTAATGCTTGTTTTATAGCCTTAATATCATTTTCTCTTTGAACCGGGATAGAATTAGCCTTCCGTAATAAATAACTAAGCCAACGTATTTCAAAAAGATAGGAAGCAGCTATAAAAATTATTTTAGGTCTAACCGATACTCCCAGGATAACCGGGTCCAATAAACTTGAATGATTAGCTACAATAATAAACGGACCATCCTGGGGTATATTTTCTTGACCGGTTACTTTAAGCCTAAAGAATAATTTAAAAATGATTAAAAATTTAATTTTGGCAATAATATATAACAAAATAATCTACTCTTTTATCTATTTTATTTATTCTTAGTCTGTTCAAAAATCCAGTCAGCTATTATTTTTAAGGCGATGGGCGAAATCGTTTCTTCAATCTTTGCATATTCAGCAGGCAATCCCGTTTGAGCAGCCTGAAAAAGATGATTAAGATTAGGTAATTCTTTAATAGTATAATTTTGGTTACCTCCCCCTTTGAGGGCCTCTTCGATAGCACTAAGATTTTCTTTGGGCGGCACCTGAAGGTCTTTCTCTCCATTTATAGCCAATACCGGACATTTTACCTTCGTCAAAGTTGGTTTAGGATCATAAGTCAGGAAAAACTTAAGCCAGGGAGATAATAAGCCCTGAAGTTGAGCTTTAAGGAATACTTCCGGATCACCTATTTGTTCTTTTTTCTCGTCGCTCATTTTTTCCCAATCTTCTATAAACATCTGACGAAGTTTTTCTTCGGCATTTTCGCTATCATCTTCTTCTTTTAAAATGGAAAATATCTTTTCATTAAACTGACGATTCTTAATAATATATTCTTCGCTAACCCCCATTGCACTGTAAATTAAAGTACCCTGCAAATATAGAATTTCTTCTCCGGTTAATCCTGTCCCGGCCATTAATACAATAAAAGCCACATCAGGTGATTTTACCGCTACCATCGGAGCAATCAAACCACCTTCGCTATGACCAATAAGACCGATCTGTTTTGGATTAATTTCTTTTCGAGTCTTGAGATATTCTATTCCTACTAATACATCAGAGGCAAAATCTTCACTGGTAGCCTGAGAAAAGTCCCCGGTAGATTCTCCCACTCCCCGATCATCTACCCTGAGGACTGCAATACCCTGGCGAGTTAAATAATCTGCCAATACCAGGAAGGGACGATGGTTGTATATAGTTTCATTACGGTCCTGTGGCCCAGAACCGCTAATTAACAAAACTACCGGCGAAGGAGCATTACCAGATGGTAAGGTTAAGGAGCCAGCAAGTTTAATTTCTGCATCCTTATTTTCATATACTATTTCTTCTTCTATATAAGGATAAGGTTTTTTTGGCACTTGGGGTCTAAGGATTTCCACTGCTTTATCTACCCGCTTAACTGTAAGGGGTAAAATCTGTCCGGACTGTTTCCACTCTCCCTCAATAACTAAAAAATCTTCACTGACTTTCCCTTCAAAAACGCCTCCCGCAGATTTTACTTCCAGGTGTAAAGTGTTATTTTTAAAGATAATTTCTTCCACCGGGATGCCAGTTGCTCCCTGGTCGGGGCTATCCATAGTCGCAGTCAGAGTTCCATCTGGATTTTCAGAAATCTTAAATACAATTGTAAGTTCTATTCCGGGAGCTTTTAGCTTGCCCTCCCAGATACCCTCAATGCTTATTTCAGAAGTATCTTGCTGTTGAGCAAACCCTATCATACAAACACTACTTGCCATTATTAAAGCAAGACAAATTAAACTACCAAATATAATTTTATAAATCCTTTTCACAATATTTTTTCTCCTTTTTTATATTTAAAAAATATGATTTTGTCAATAAATAGCATTCCCACTCTTATTTTCTCTAAATCTGAGAAGAACATTCTAATTACGAGCTAAATGCCACATCAAGTACCATCATTACCGTAAAACCTACCATTGCACCTAAGGTAGCTAAATCCGTATTTTTACCGCGTTGGGACTCGGGAATTAACTCCTCAACTACTACAAAAATCATCGCCCCGGCAGCAAAAGACAGAGCATAGGGTAAGATAGGTTTTGCCATAATAACAGCAGCTGCTCCAATGACACTGGCAATTGGTTCTACTATTCCGGATAATTGCCCATACCAGAAACTTTTAAACCGTGACATTCCTTCGCCTCGAAGAGGTATAGAGATAACCAGGCCTTCTGGAAAATTTTGAATCCCTATACCTATCGCCAGAGCTATTGCTACCGGCAAAGTTGCAGAAGGAAAACCTGCAGCAACAGCCCCAAAAGCCACCCCCACAG
>NMQN01000561.1 GCA_003575245.1 Candidatus Atribacteria bacterium 1244-E10-H5-B2
TAGTGAAAATGAACTACAAGTAACTATTGCTCTTAGTGATTTAGGAAGTCCGAGTAGTATCGATATCAATGTTATTACTACTGATTCAGATAATAATACTTATGACTATTTAGATGGTTATTTTACCATTAATACTACCGTGCTTGGTTCTACGGTAACAAGAGAAGATTCAGCAGGCGATTCAGGAGATAGTGGAGCAGATTTTGATATAGTAAAAGTCACAGCTGTAATCACCACTCTTTATTAATATAACTGACCACTAAGCGGTTAAAATAATAGACAGGCGAGAAGCCTGCTGTTCTACGGAGATTAGTGAATGAGGGTGGGGGGGCGTATTGCAATACGCCCCCCACAATAAATTAATGGACAAACGAGATATCTATCCTACGGTTTAGTTTAATACAGGGGATAAAGTAAATTATAAGGATAAATCTATTATGATTAAGGATAAAAAACTTCCAGAAAATATATTAAATCTTCTACCTCAAGCAAATAATTTTTTAGAAAATTACCCAAAGGTGGTATTTGCTTATCTTTTTGGTAGTCTTACTAAGGGCAAAGTTAACCCACTTAGTGATATTGATGTAGCTTTATATCTAAAAAAAGGAACAAATTTTTCCAGAGAAAAGATGGTTATTTTAGAAGAGTTAATAGATATATTTGGTACCGAGGAAATTGATTTGGTTATACTTAATATTGCGCCTCTCACTCTTAAGGCAAGGATAGTAGGGAATAAAAAAATATTAGTAGACAAAGATCCATTTTTAAGGCATTCTTTTGAGTCCTTAGTATTGAGGGAATATTTTGATTTTTCTAAGAAAGAAGAGGACATTTTCAAAAGGAGGTTTTCACTTGGTAAATAATACAATTGTAGTAAATATTTTAAGACGGAATCTTAAAGATTTTCTTGAATACAGGGATTCTGTATTAAAAATTATAAAATAGTGTTTTTAAAATTTCGCTTAAAAAACGTGAGATATTCCTGTGCTATGGAAATATAAATTTATTGTCTTTATTTATATTGTAGGGGCACAATGAATTGTGCCCCTCTCTGTTTTTTCCTATCCGCTAACTTACATTTATAACCCGCACCTATACGCTAAACGCTACACGCTGTACGCTAACCATACACTACCGAATATCTTATCCTATGCCTTTTGTACTTTTCTTCCTTCCCGCGATTTTTCCCCAAATCTTCTCTTTTCACTCTATACTCTATACTATATACTATCTTATACTCCTGACTCCTGATTACTGATTTTTATCTTTATATTTTCTTAACTGGTTAACTGGCAAACCGGGTAGCCGGCAAACTGTGTAACTAATACCAACCAGTTAATCAGTTAACCAACTAACCAGCTAACTAACTCACTCTCCCCCAATAGTTATCTTCTCAGTAGGGAAGGCTTTGATGTAGAATTCTACCCAGAAAGATTTGGTAGCTTGCTTATAGTTTATAGTAAATTCTCGGCAGTGAAGATCTCTGGTAATTCCCACTACACTATCAGTGAGTTTAAAATCATTTTCTAAATCGACCACTCCTTTATATTTTATCTTCCAATCATCGGTCAATTGCAAGTCAAGCTGGGAGTTTATCTTCTTGGTCCACTCCTTAGTGTTTAGATTATATGAAGAGCTAAAATTCATCTTCCAGTCATCTTTTGGTTTATACTCTACTTTGGCCACCAAATTTCCAAAACTTTCCGTAATAAAATCATAATTAGTAGACAAATCCAATTTAATTTTTTCAGAAGGTTTTAAAGTTAATTTTCCGTTCGCTGTATTGGTCAGAGGGGCAATATAATCAAAATTAAAAGGAGTCGGGCCCACCGATTTATTATAACTATAAGATAGAGTAGAGGAAATATAAGGGTTATAATCTGCCTTTAAATCCACTTTCCCTCCTACTAGATAGCGAGCTTCCCCGGTTAAATAGACATCCTGCCGAAAGATTCCTGAAGGAGTTAAAGTTAAATATTCACCCAAAGCAAAAGGTCTGTTAAGATTAAAAACATATTCTCCCCGCCAGTTATCTTCTTCCGTAGCCGCTTCATAAAAATGTCCCACCGAGGCGTTAATATCATAGGTGATTTTAGTATCTCCGATGACAGCACCACCTTTGTTAAAGACAAACTCCGGCAAGCGGTTAATTATTTTAGATATATCTTCTCCGGTATAATTATCACCATCCAGGTCAAATCTCTTTTCAGTTGTCAAATTTAAGGTATAGCCCTCACCATTATATTTTAACTCCCATTTTGGTTTTAGTTCGAGGTCTGCCGCTTCCTGGCTGGCCGGGTTTTTATCAGTATATGCTAAAGTAAGGGCTGAGCTTAGTTTATCATTAAAAGTATAATTATGGTTCACTTTGATGTTGCCATTGATACTTAAATCTTCTTCCCCCAGTCCTGTTCCGCTAAAAGTATATTTACCTACAAGCTTGATATCATATTTTTCACCCTTTTTATCGTAATTTACATTTAGATTTGACGTTATACTATTAGTTAAAAGTTCTTCTCCCGGGGTTTTTCTACCGCTATAATCTAAAACAAACTGAGTTTTTAGATTATCTGTAATATTTTGCTGATAGTCTATCTTACCCGTTATATTAGAACTATCAGAATCTTTTTCTTTGATTTGGTATAAATAAAAGGAGGCATCTCCGGAATTACTGTCTTCTCCTCCTATTTCGAGAAAATGCTTTATACCGGTCCCGATACCCTTTTTCTCAAACCAATCAATATAAAGAGTGCCATAGGATTTTTCATTTACATAATAATTAAAATTAATTTTTGCATACCAGCCATCATTACTATTTTGTCCTATTTTGGGTAGAATGGGAAGTTGGGTTTTACGGTCTAAGAAAATCAAGAAATAGG
>NMQN01000263.1 GCA_003575245.1 Candidatus Atribacteria bacterium 1244-E10-H5-B2
CCAGACAGACTGAACCAATATTAGAACCTGAGCTCGATTGGGAAGTAAGCGGTTATATTCCCAAAGTAGTATTTAGTTGTGGACAAGCAGAGATTGGTGACAGAATTCTGGTCTATTATGGCGGGGCAGATACAGTAATCGGTGTTGCTGAACTTGATAAAAAGGATACAAATTTTATACAAAATCATAATTTTTCTTGAATAATTTAAAAAAATCAAACTTTTTTCAATTATTTTAAATTATTTTCCTAATTGTTGCCATACAGTAGTCACACCACTGTGATATAATTACAAAAATACTTCTTTATATTCCCTTTTCTTTGAGTAGGGGCGTATCGCCATACGCCCTTCCTTATACTCTGTCATTCCCGCGCAGGTGGGAGTATATTATTTTATTAGGTGATAATAAATATGAATAAAAACGAACTACAATTAATACTTGAAGAAGGCGAAGGTTATAGAATTGAATTCAAAGAATCTATGACCAATATAGATAAGGAACTCGTTGCCTTTGCCAATTCCTCAGGAGGCAGGATATTTCTTGGTATAACTGACGACAAGGAAATAAAAGGCGTAAAAATATATAACAAATTTAAATCCCAAATTCAGGATATCGCCAACAACTGCCAGCCCCCCATTAAAATTATATTGGGAGAATTTGAAAATATTCTGATTATTAACGTAAGAGAAGGCGAAGATAAACCTTATAGATGTGCTTCTGGCTTTTATACAAGAGTAGGTCTGAATTCCCAAAAGCTTACCCGAAACGCGATTATTGAATTTTTTAAATCAGAAGGTAAAATCCGCTTTGACGAACTTATTAATTTAAAATTTGATTATAATATCCACTTTGACCCAAAAAAACTTGAACACTTCTTAAGACTCGCCGGTATCTCAAAAGTCCTGGATGCTCCCATCGCATTAACTAATCTGGGGGTAGCTGAAAAACAGGAAGGTAAAGTTATTTTTAATAATACTGGTATTCTCTTCTTTTCCAAAAATCTGGCAGATATCTACTTTCATACTGCCATAACCTGTGCCCTCTATAAAGGAACAGAAAAAATAGATGTATTAGACAGACGCGATTTTAATGAAGATTTAATCTCCAATATAGATAGAGCAATGATTTTTCTTAAACAATATATTCCCCTAAGATATGAAATGACCGGTGAACCAAGAAGAAGAGAAATACCTGAGATCCCTTATGAAGCCCTGCGGGAGGCAATTATAAATGCCACCGCTCACCGAGATTATTTCGAAAAGGGTACTAATATAATGGTAGAGATGTTTGACGACCGGATTGAAATCACTAATTTTGGTGGACTGGTAAAAGGATTAAAACCGGAAGACTTTGGAAAAAAGAGTGTCTTAAGAAATACTAATATTGCTAATTTACTACACCGGGCAGGTTATATCGAAAAGATGGGGACCGGTATTAATAAAATGAAGAACCTCATCTCTAAGGCCGGGCTACCACCAATAAAATTTGAATTTGATAATTTCTTTACAGCAACCTTTGAAAGATCAAAGATAACACCCCAAAAAATAGAAAATGTCCCTGAAAATGTCCCTGAAAATGTCCCTGAAATTCAAAGGATAATCATTGTAGAGATGAAAAAGAATAACAAGATTACTTATGATGAATTAGCTAAAATTATTGGCAAAAATCGAAAAACAATTTTACGGCATATCTCTGTTTTAAAAGAGAAAGGAATCATTAAGAGAATCGGACCTGCAAAAGGCGGTTGTTGGGAAGTTATTAAAAAATAAGAGAAAAAGTACAAATAGAAGATACATATAAGAAACTAAAAGAGATTTTAAAGGTACCATAGCGCAGAGTGAGGGTGGAACATTTTCTGTCATTCCCGCGCAGCCGGGAATCCATAATTACATATAACTTATTTCTTAAAAAGAAGGATTTTATAAACCTTTTGTCGTATTAGAGTAATGTTATAGAAAAACTGAAAAGGATTTAATTTTTTTAACCGTCCCCTGACACAATAAAGTGTGGGGCAAAGATGAAATTGATGCAGAGACATTATCATTCTCTCTAAATAGTGTGGTAAAAACAATTAAGTTGAAAGGAAATGGGGTCTGCATATAAAGATTTGATCCAGGTACTTTATATAAATTATGCAAAATATTTTTGATAATTATATCCAATCGATTTCTTCTAAATTTTCTCACCTAGAAACAAGTGAAATGGGTTACCGTACCGATTTTGAAATTTTACTAAAAGGTATTTTTGAATCAATCAATGTCAAACGCGTAGATCATGACCCCAAAGCCAGACAGGGAAACAAACCGGATTTTATTGTACTAAATAAAGATGTGCCCATTTTGTATATAGAAGCAAAAGACATTGGAGTATCTCTGGATAAAGTTGAAAAATCAAAGCAAATGGCACGATATTTTGGTTATACAAATTTAGTTCTTACAAACTATGTAGAATTTCGATTTTACAGAAATGGCCTTCCCTATGAGGAACCAATTAAAATAGCAAGTTATGATTTAAAAAATCGAATAATTACTCCACTTTCACAAAATTATGAACATACAGCAAAAACACTGCTCGATTTTACCCAGTCACAAAAGGAACCAATAAAATCAGGTAAACATCTCTCCAAGATTATGGGAGGAAAAGCGCAAAGAATCAGAGACAACATAAGACATTTTCTGATCTCTGATTCAGCACAAAATAAAGAACTTGTGCATATTTATAAAGCGATTAAGAAAATGCTCGTGCACGATCTTACCATAGATACTTTTTCGGACATGTATGCACAGACATTAGTTTATGGATTATTTGTTGCCCGATACTACGATGATTCGCCAGATACATTTAGTCGCCAAGAAGCTCGCGATCTTG
>NMQN01000242.1 GCA_003575245.1 Candidatus Atribacteria bacterium 1244-E10-H5-B2
TATGGCCATTAATATAATATAAATCAAAATCCTTCATAAATAATAACCTCCTTTTATTTTTTCTGACCTTTTAATTATTTGCAAAGTCTTTCTCGTCAAGGAAAATCACCTGCTTCGCATTTACTCTGGAAGTGATGTAATAAATTGCTCCTGAAAATTATATCGGTAACGGTAATAGCCTGGTCATGCTGCAAAGATAATATGGCTTTTGTTATATTTCAAGACTTGACCCCATACACTTTCTTTTAACCTGGCACACCTGTCCCCTGTCACACTTTTCTCACATATCGGAAATTACAACATTCAGAACCACCCATTATTGATAATAGAGATTAGACTCATGAGTGTGACAGAGGCCTGTCCCTATTTATTTAATATCATATTGTAATTTCGATTATGTTTCCTTCCGGATCTAAAATACAGCTTTCAAAATAACCGTCGCCTGTTTTTCTTGGTTCTGAGATAACTTTATAACCATCTGTTCTTAATTTATCTGTCAATTCACAAACGGATTTATGACTTCCAACAGAGACAGCAAAATGAATTATACCAATGAACTGTTCAGTATAATCATTATCACGCTCAACGATTGTAGGTTTTTTCATAAGCTCTATTTTTGTTTCACCATTAAAATCTAAAAAATAAGATTCAAATAAATTTTTGTTATTAGTATATTTTTTACCTGGCTTGCAATTAAAGTACTTAATATAGAAGTCCTTCATTTTCTCAAGGTCTTTTGTCCATATTGCTATGTGAATAATAGGCATTATATTCCTTCTTTTTTAGTAAAAATGGGATGTGTCCCTGTTTGTTCTATCTCTTTTTAAAAAGCTTATTAAAAAACACCAGAACCTCGTCCAGATCAAACTTCTCATCCTTCCGAATCATTAAAACAAGATTTGCATTTATTGATCTTTTTAATTCTTTGATCACCTGCTCCGACAAACCTAAATTATTCGAATAATCTCTTTCGTATCCATCAAGACGTAACTTTTTATCAACCATCTTCAAGAAATCTGACCGATTAAAATCAAATTCGTTTCTGATAAAATGCCCTAGATCATAATAATCCCTAATCACAGGTGTAATTCTTGAGATTGCTGCTTTTAATTTTTCCGCAACGCTTTCTTCCAACGATAACGCCAAGACTTTTCCCTGCTCAATTAAATCTTCCCCCGTGAAGGGATCCTGAAAAAAATGTTTTATGGTAACTCGCTCAGGTTCAAGGAACGGAGGCTGTCTTAAAGAAATCTCGAGCTTAATATTTTCTTTTTTATCCGTCAAAACAGATTGAAACCGGATATCAAAAAGGTACTGTGTTGAGTTATTAAATCCCTTTCCTTCGGGATTATCACTGGTGAGTCCCAATATATCCAAAAATGCTGGCATTTTCTCACGGATAGGGGTTATGGCTTTTGACCGTTTCCCACGCGTCGATAGATCAGCGTCACCTCGATATGCAAAATCAAGATCCTCGCTCAACCTGTGATAATTCAAATACACTTTGTTTAAAAGCGTTCCACCTTTAAACACGATATCAGTACTTAGATGTTCGTTAACTCTATTAAGAATTCTCGTTAAATGAAAATCTTTTTCTATTACAGAAGCAACAAATCCCTGCTCATCCGAAAGATAATAAATAACATCCTTCAGTATTTTTTTATCCATTCAAGATAACCTTCCAATCTTGATTAACAGTACCTTTTCTTGATTTAACAAAAGGATTAAACGGAGTATACGAATTTTCACTACCCATAGATGATTTCAATCGGCTTAACTCCTCCAAAGAAACACCCGCACGTTCAAGCATAAGCCCCGCGCGTTTACGGACAGCAATAACCGGAAATCTAATCAAATAGCGCACAAACTTCTTCACATCAATTTTTTCGATTTGTTCATTAACTACCTCTTGTACATTTCTCCACGAACCAATAGGATTGAAAATAAAATCGATAAGTGAGCGTTCTTTATCACTAATTGATACATACTCCTCATCGATCTTTATTTTTTTTATTCCGTACATTTTCTTAGAAGATATTTTCATAGCCCGAAAACTAATTTTTCCAATCTTACGCATCCGATTTTTTTCTGTATTTAAAACAGTAACTTTCTGAGGAATCTGTTCTGTAAAACCCCAATAGTTATACATTGAGCTATAACCGATATAATAAGGAATCTCGCCCATCCATAAAGAAGCAACAACAAATTCATGCGGCATCCATCTTTGGTTTGGCGCTTTTAGTGGGACAACAAGATATCTCCCTCTTTTTAATTGAATAAGACGGTTCCTTTTGGTAAGATTATCAAGCAACCTGGTAGCCTTTAGGTAATTGCCCAACACCTTTACCGCATACTCGGTTGTAATAACTTTCTGCTTCTCGAACTCTGAACGAGAGAGTAAATAGACAGCATCTTTTGATAGCTCGGAATACCTGTTTTTTTTCATTGTCTTATTATTTCCTATTTCTTTTTTAAAACGAATTAATGAATATATTGACAATATACTATAATATCCTTGCTCTGTCAAATAGGCATATAAAAAGAAAGAGATTATTTCTGTATATAGCTTGTCAGGTAGCAGTTCTTAAGAAAATGGATTGTATCTCTATTTTATTCACCTTCACACCACAAAAACCTCTCCATCTGAAACCTGTTCTATCTTCTGACTAAACAAACCATCATATTTATCAGGATGAAAGGTATGAATCGGAACTATTTTCCCCGGCTTTAATTTATTTACCACTTTCTTTAAGGTATCAATCTCGGCATGCCCGCTGGTATGAATCTGGTAAAATTTCATCTTCTTTCTCTTTATAAATTTCATCATCTTCTTCATGGAATAATCCTGTAAATATCCTTCCTACAGG
>NMQN01000696.1 GCA_003575245.1 Candidatus Atribacteria bacterium 1244-E10-H5-B2
TTATACCGGTGGAACGCTTTGTGATGAAGCGATGATAATTCTTTCCGCTTTAGTCGGCGATATATATTCGAATATTCCACTAAAGCCCGAAGGGAAGCTTTCTGATATCAATAAAAGTTATAGGCATAGTTTAATTGATCTTGGTGATGATGAATTTACCCGGGGCAAACCGCATCCGATGATAGATCCTTATGTACGTCAGGAAAGAACTTTATCAGAAGTAAAAGATAGGGAGGTAGCGATTATATTAATGGATTTTGTCCTGGGATTTGGCAGTAATTCTGATCCGGCGGGAGAGATGATCCCCTATATTCAAAAAGCAGGTAAAATTGCTGCCAAAGACGGAAGACATATCTGTATAATAAGTTCTGTCTGTGGGACAGAGGAAGACCCTCAGAATCTTTTTGAGCAGGAGAAGAAACTTAAAGAAGAAGGGGTAATTGTTATGCCCAGTAATGCTCAGGCAGTAAGATTGGCGGCTGCAATTGTTTTGTCAAGGAGGAATAGCAAATGACCAAGATTAATGAATTATTCGAAGAAAAATTAAAGATAATAAATATGGGTCTTGAATCTTTTAATGAAAATTTAAAGAAACAAAATGTTAAAGCAGTTCATGTGGACTGGAAGCCCCCGGCCGGAGGAAATAAAAAGATGCTTTCTTTGTTAGATAAGTTAAAATAAGAGGAGGAAATATTCGTGGTTCAAAAAAGAGTAGAAGCAGCCAATAAGAAAGTAATGGAAACAATCTTAAACGGGCAGCCCACGCTTTTAGATATCGGAGTGGCAGAAGAAGTTATTCCCGGGATGACTAAAAAAACGATACTTCATGCCGGACCCCCTATTAAGTGGGAAAAGATGTCAGGTCCCTTAAAGGGTGCAGTTATCGGGGCTTTAATCTACGAAGGTCTTGCGGTCGATGAAAAAGAAGCTGCCGAACTTGCTGCTTCAGGAGAAATATCTTATGACCCCTGTCATCATCATAATACAGTGGGACCGATGGCTGGAGTAGTTAGTGCTTCGATGCCGGTATGGATTCTTCAGAATAAGAAATATGGTAATTATTCTTATTGCACCTTAAATGAGGGTCTGGGTAAAGTTCTCCGCTATGGGGCTTATAGTGATGAAGTGATTAAAAGACTGAAGTGGATGGAGAATCTGCTTGCCCCTCTATTAAAACAAGCACTTAAATTACATGGTCCGATAGATTTGAAAACTATGATAACCCAGGCACTTCAGATGGGTGATGAGGGGCATAATAGGAATAGGGCAGGGACATCACTTTTGATTAGAGAGCTTGCCCCTTATATCATCCAGACAAAATTTAGTGAAAAAGAAAAAATAGAAGTATTAAAATTTATAAACAGTAATGATCATTTTTTCTTAAACCTTACTATGCCTGCAGCTAAATGTACAATGGATGCTGCAAAAAATATAGAATTCAGTACTATTGTTACTGTTATGGCCAGAAACGGAACTGAGTTTGGGATAAGGGTTAGTGGACTTGGGGACAGGTGGTTTACCGGACCAGCTGGGATAGTAGAAGGTCTTTTATTCCCTGGTTATTCTGCTGAAGATGCAAATCCTGATATCGGTGATAGTGTTATAGCCGAGACAGTAGGTATAGGTGGGTTTGCCATGGCTGCGGCACCTGCTATTGTTCAATTTGTGGGAGGGAGCGCGAAAGATGCAGTAAACTTTACCCTTAAGATGTATGAAATAACCGCTGCAGAGAATAATATATATAAAATTCCTGCTTTGGACTTTAGAGGGACACCAACTGGAATTGATATTCGCAAAGTAGTTGAAACCGGCATATTACCCAGCATTAATACCGGAATAGCCCATAAGGACCCGGGTGTTGGTCAGATAGGAGCAGGCCTGGTGAAACCTCCGATGAACTGTTTTGAGGATGCTTTGCAAGCATTTGTAGAAGATTTAGAAACAAAAAATTTAGTATAATGGGGAGATATAATATGGAAAGAAAAAAACCACTGGAAGATATAGTAGTTTTGGATTTGACTCGTGTCCTTGCCGGACCATATTGTGCTATGATACTTGCCAACCTGGGAGCAAAAATAATCAAGGTTGAAAGACCTGAAAAAGGAGATGACTCTCGAAGTTTTGGTCCTTACAAAAATGGGCAAAGTGCATATTTTGTAAGTTTGAATCGGGGGAAGAAAAGTATAGCTATAGATTTAAAAAAACCTGAAGGAAAACAGATTATAAAAGAATTAGCTAAAGTATCAGATGTAGTCCTTGAAAACTTCAGACCCGGAACTACGAGAAAATTAGGCCTATCTTATGATGTTTTAGGCAAAATAAATCCTCGAGTTATCTATGCAGCTGTTTCCGGGTTTGGACATACCGGTCCATATTCCGAAAAACCAGCTTATGATATGATTGCCCAAGCTTTAGGTGGTATTATGAGTATAACCGGACAGCCGGGGGGAGAACCTACCCGGGTTGGATCGTCAATTGGAGATATCATTGCAGGTATGTTTGGGGCAATAGGAATTATTTCTGCAATTTATGAAAGAGTGTTTACCGGTAAGGGTCAGATGGTTGATGTTGCTATGCTTGATGGACAGGTTGCAGTTCTTGAGAATGCCATCGCCAGATACGCAATAAATGGAGAGATACCAGGTCCTATTGGTTCCAGGCACCCATCTATTACTCCTTTTGGCGGATTTAAAACAAAGGACTCGTGGGTTATTATTGCCTGTGGTAACCAGGCGATTTGGGAAAGGTTTTGTAAGGTAGTTAATCGTGAAGACTTACTGGAAGTGGAAGAATTTAAAACAAACGAGAAAAGGACAGAAAATTACGAGAAGATAAAGCCCATCCTTGGTGAAATTATTATTCAAAAGACTACAGAAGAATGGTTAGAAATTTTCGAATCCGGCAGCGTACCCGCCAGTGTCATTAATACCGTTGATAAACTCTTTGATGACCCGCAAGTGAAAGCAAGAAAAATGATTATAGAAGCTGAGCAGCCTGGTATGGGTAAAATATATGTGGCAGGAAATCCGATAAAGTTATCGACCTTAACTGAAGAAGTGGTTACAGACCCTGCCCCAAAGATTGGAGAATATACTGATGAAATTCTTCAAAGCTTTTTAAATTATGATGATGCCAAGATTAATGAATTAAGAAAACAGAAAGTAATATTTTAGTTAAAAAAATGAAGGGAGAAATAAAAATGAAATTTTTTGAAAAGATTAAGATGTATGATTTAACTCAACCATTAAGCCACCTGACTCCGGCCTGGCCCACTTATGAACCACTGCAAATTAAATTTTTTAAGAGGCTTGCCCCCAATGGAGCAAATGGTCAGCTTATTACCACCAGTAACCATGTAGGGACACATTTAGATGGTTCACTTCACTTTTGTACTCACGGTAGAGATATAGCCAGTATCCCTTTAAATGAACTTGTTGGACCGACCGCGGTAGTTGACCTTAGTGATATTGCTGAAGATTATGGAATTTATACTTCAAAAGACATTATGGAAAGGGTAGAAGTAAAGAAGGGTGATATATTGGTGATCTATACTGGTTATCATCGTTATAGCTGGGATCAACCGGAAGCAGACGAAGTAAGATATATGATTAAACATCCTGGTCCTACTATGGAATTTGCCAACTGGTGTAAAGAAATGCAATTTAAGTGGATAGGTGTTGACTGTGGTTCAGCCGATCATCCGATGAATACCAAGATTCGTGATTGGATGCCTGTACAGGCAAAAGAGTGTGATGAAGTTTTCAGAAAAAAATATGGCAAAGGGCTTGAAGAAGTATTCCCTCCCGACCACTATCAATTAATGCATACTCAACTTTTCCATCTTGATATAATCCATGTAGAAAATATCGGAGGGGAAATTACTAAAATTCTAAATAAGAGAACTATTGTGGGGTGTTTCCCCTGGCGCTTTGTTGATGGAGAATCAAGCATTTGCAGGGTAGTTGCCTTTGACGAAGAATAGCTAAATACAAGTGCCAGGTACATTTACAAAGATGGCCTAGCACTTTTAATTTAATATCGAGGAAGGAGAGAATAGATGAAGGAATTTATTGCTGCCGCTGTTCAAATCGCGGTTAAACCGAACGATGTTAATTATAATTTAGAAAAAATAGGTTTCTGGCTTAAGACTGCAGTGAAAGAGCATGGTGCTGAATTAGTTGTATTTCCGGAATCTATTACTACCGGATTTGCTCCCGGCATACCGTCTGAAGAGTTCTATGATTTACTGAATTACATTCCGGGGCCCGAAACCGACCAAATTGGAGCGCTTGCCAGAGAATTAAAGGTACATGTTGTCCTTCCCATATATGAAAAAGGCAAAGAAAAAAATATAATCATGAATAGTTCTATACTTATAAATGATGAGGGAGAAATTGCCGGGATTTACCGTAAAACACATCCCTTCCCCACCGAAAGGCTTGGTGGTGGTGGGTGGACTACCCCCGGTAAGGAAGCTGTTGTAGTGGATACTAAATTGGGGAAGATTGGGATGATAATATGTTATGATGGCGATTTCCCTGAATTGAGCAGGGTTTTAGCTATTCAAGGAGCAGAGATTATAACCAGGCCTTCAGCATTGTTACGAAGTTTTGAGATATGGGATATGACTAATAAGGCCAGGGCTTATGATAATCATGTGTATGTTATAGCAGTAAATTCTGTAGGGGCAGATGCGGAAAATAATTATTATTTTGGAAGCAGTATGATAATTAACCCTATCGCCCAGAAACTTGCTCAGGCTCGAGGTACAGAAGAGATAATATCTGCAAAACTTGACCCTAATCCACTAAAGCATGTAACTTATGGAGCAAATAGCCCAATGATATTTGATCATCTTGAAGACCGAAATTTAGAGGTGTATAAAGATATTTTAAAAGAAGCAAAGAGTCCTTTTGAGCCGGCAAAGCGAATTTCATATAACCATTAATAACAATAAAGTTAAAAAATATTTTTTTGCCTTGTAATTTAATAGATATTTATAAAAAAATATTTTTGATTTTTTTAAATAAAGCAGGATTTTTAAAATTCTTGTCGAATAGATATATAGATTTACAAAGTAAAATTAGATTCTTGAAGGAAGCTCTATTTCTTTGCTCTGTTTATCGGAAATAAAAAATCAAATAGGAAGGAGGTGAAAAAAAGAATGAGAAATAAAAAATTAGTACTGATGGTTATTTTTTCTCTATTGATTGTACTTTGCACAGGTAGTATTAGTTTATTGGCTGCAGAGAAATACATTAATGGTATCGATGCCGATTATCCCCCCTTTGCTTATATAGATGAAAAAGGTAATCCTGCTGGTTTTGATGTGGAGTGCTTGAATTGGATTGCCCAGGAGATGGGTTTTGAAGTCAAACATCAACCTACTGCTTGGGATGGTATAGTTTCCAGTTTATTAGCCAAAAAGATTGATATGGTTTATTCGGGGATGTCCATTACTGAAGAAAGAAAGACGAAAGTGGACTTTACAATACCCTATTGGGAAATCAACCAGGCGCTTTGTGTTCGTGAAGATTCAGACCTTAATATCATTGCTGCTTTATGTGGTAAATATACAGTAGGTAGTCAAAGAGGTTGCACAGCTGCAGAGTGGATTGAGGAACATCTAGTAAAAACCGGTATACTTGCAAAAGATAACCTAAAATTGTATGAAGGTTTTTCTTTAGCAGTCAAGGATTTACTAAATGGAAGAATAGATTCAGCTATGATGGATGATGTAATGGTAGAAGATGCTATTAGGAAAGGTCAAGCCGTAAAGATTGTTGGGATAATTAAAACTGGAGAGGCGTATGGAATAGCAGTTAGAAAAGAAGATAAAGAACTAAAAGCATTACTTAATGAAGGAATAGCTAAATTGGAAAAGTCAACCAAATGGGATGAATTAATAATTAAGTACTTTTCTGAATAGAAGTTAGATAGGGTGAAGGAATACATTTTTATTTACGATATTCCTTCACCCTATATATTGTAAATAAAGTGAGAACAAATAACCATGAATGAAAATCTTACATTGATCTACCAATCTCTTCCTTATTTACTTAAAGGCTGTACAATAACTATTGGATTGGTAGGAGGAGCTTTGGGTCTGGGTTTTGTAATTGGGGTTCCCATGGCGGTAGGTCAAGTTTATGGGAATAAATATTTATCTGGTTTAATTTCTCTTTATGTCTGGTTCTTCCGGGGCCTTCCGGTTTTAGTCCTTCTTTTTCTTTTTTATTTTGGGTTATTTTCCCTCCTGGGACTAAATTTACCTGCTTTTACGGCTGCTATCTTAGTTTTAGGATTAAGAAGTGCTGCTTATCAATCACAGATTTTTCGAGGAAGCATACAATCACTTGGTGAGGGGCAGATGTTAGCTGCCCGTTCTTTAGGGATGAAGAAATCTGAGGCAATTTTGTATATAATTTTACCCCAGGCTTTGCGGATTTCTATCCCCGGCTGGTCTAATGAATATGCTATTCTATTAAAAGATTCAGCAATTACTTATGCCATAGGGGTAATGGAAATATTAACCAGAGCGAATTTTATTGCTACCCGAACTTATAAACCTATGCCCATTTTTCTCACCTGTGCAGTAATTTTTATTATTTTAACTTATGGTGGAGTGAAAATTCTTGATCTTTTAGAAAATAAAGTGAGAATTCCTGGTTATGGAGAGAGGAGAAGTGAAATTTAAAAAGATGCAGAAGGATAAAGATATTGTTGTATTACGTGTAGAAGATATACATAAAAGATATGGAATAGAAGAAATATTAAAGGGGATTTCTTTTGAAATTAAAAAAGGAGAGACTAAAGTTATTATCGGTCCCTCGGGAAGCGGGAAAAGCACCCTGCTTCGCTGTATTAATCAATTGACTATTCCGGATAAGGGTAAAATCTGGTTAGAAAACGAAGAAGTAACTCATTCCAGGAAAGATATTAATCAATTTCGCCAGAAAATGGGGATGGTTTTTCAGGATTTTAACTTATTTGACCATTTAACTGCTTTAAAAAATGTGGAGATAGGTTTGTTTAAAGTAAAAAAGATGGATAAGAAGGAAGCTAAAGAAGAAGCAATGAAAGAATTAAAACAGGTTGGCTTGGAAAAACAGGCTAATTTATACCCTGCACAGCTTTCCGGAGGACAAAAACAAAGAGTATCTATAGCCCGAGCTTTAGCTATGGATCCCAAGGTGATGCTTTTTGATGAACCTACTTCTGCCCTTGACCCGGAACTAATCGGGGAAGTATTAGAAGTAATAAAAAAATTAGCTATTAGCGGGATGACCATGGTAGTGGTTACTCATGAAATGGGTTTTGCTCGTTCAGTAGCAAATGAGATTATATTTATAGAGGGCGGAAAGATTATGGATCAAGGTTCTCCTTATAAAATATTTACTAATCCGGACCATGAGCGAACCAGACAATTTCTTTGTAAAATAACTGAACTTTACGGAAAGTCGGAAGAATAAAGATGGAAAACATTACTTTTATTCGAGAGATACTTTTGCCCCCTGTATTAGAAGGAACATTGGTTACTCTTAAATTAATAGCTTCATCCATTCCACCTGGTCTGATTTTGGGGATTTTGATAGCTGTGGGGCGGGTATACGGGAATAAGTTTATTTCCTCTTTTTGTGCTGTCTACACATTATTTTTTCGTGGCACACCTTTATTAATACAACTTTTTATTCTTTATTTTGGATTTCCCTCTATAGGTATTTTCTTTTCTCCTTTTGCTGCAGCTGTAATAGGATTTATCCTTTGCAGCGGAGCATATCATTCAGAGTATATAAGAGGAGCAATCCAATCAATAAAAACCGGTCAGATGATGGCCGCTGAAGCTCTGGGTATGACCAGGTCTAAAGCTATTTTATATATTATTCTCCCTCAGGCCTTAAGAAGGGCTATCCCAGGCTGTTCCAATGAAATTATTTATTTAATAAAATATTCTTCACTTGCTTTTATGGTTACTTGTGTAGAATTAACCGGGGCGGGGAAAATAATTGCTTCTCGTTATTTTGAATTTACCTTAGTTTTTGCAGTAGTGGGAGCAATTTACCTATTAATAGTTTCTGTAGTTACTAAAGTGCTTAATATGTTGGAAAAAAAGTTAGAAATTCCCGGATTGGGATAAAAAGAAAAAAAAGTTGAAGTTTAATTTCATTCAAATTATTTATATTTTTAAAAGAGCGATAAGCTCTCAGATATATAGGAGGAATAAATTTGAAAAAACTATTGACTGGAAATGAGGCGATTGCCGAGGGGATAATTGAGTCTGGGGTAGAAGTTGTCACCGGATATCCGGGTACTCCTTCTACAGAAGTAATCCTGACTTTACTGCCTCGAAAAAAGGAATTAGGGATTCACATAGAGTGGAGTACGAACGAAAAGGTTGCTTTTGAAATTGCTTCCAGTGCCGCCTGGGCCGGGAAAAGAGCCCTGGTCACCATGAAGATGTCGGGAGTGAATGTAGCTGCCGATTCTTTGGCTTCCGTCGCTTACAGTGGATGCACCGGGGGGTTAGTTGTATTTGTGGCTGATGACCCGGGAGTAAGTGCCGGTATGCCCGAAGAGGATTCCCGCTATTATGCTAAATCGATGGTAGTCCCCATGCTTGACCTTGCTTCCCAGCAGGAGTGTTTAGATTATGTAAAACTTGCCTTTGAAATTTCAGAGAAGATTGGCGGTCCCGTTTTCTTAAGATCAACTACCGATATCTCCCATGTTGCTTCTGATGTGGAAATAGGTAAAAAATTGAAATTAGAAAAAAGAGAAGCACATTTCGAACGGGATATTGCTAAATATACCAAGGCAGGTGCTGCCTGGTGTATGGCTCAACATCAAGATGCTCTTGGCAGATTGGCCAAAGCTTCTAAAATTAGCGATTCTTATATTACTGAATCTGGGATAAAAGTGAATGAAACCCATTTTAAGGATGGCAGTAAACAGGGAGTAATTTATGCCGGAGCGGTGGAAGGAAATTTTAAAGAGGCCTTAAAAAAATATAATTTAAAACTATCCTGGTTAAAGATAGGCATGGTCCACCCCTTGCCCGAAGAGAGGATAAAAGAGTTTTTAGAAAAAGTAGATAGGGTGCTTGTCTTAGAAGAATTAGACCCTCTTATAGAAGCAGAAGTGATGAGGATTGCCTATCCCTTAAACAAGAAAGTTGAAATTTTAGGAAAATTTGATAAAACCCTTTCTCTAATCGGAAATTATTCCTTTAAGAAGATAAAAAATTCTTTAGAAGTTCTTTTAAAAACAAAACTTGAATCCGGGCAGGATCCTAAAATTTTAGAGAGAGCTAAAGAATTAGAAGTAAAACGTCCCACTTCTTTTTGTATAGGTTGCCCTCACCGAGGAACTTATTTTGCCCTGAATAAAGCTATTAAAAATTTAAAGTACAAAAAAGAAGAGATTATTATTACCGGGGATATAGGATGTACTATTTTAGGTATGAACAAACCCTTTGAATCTTGTTGGACTGAGGTAGCTATGGGGGCAAGTATAGGATTAGCTCAGGGATTCAAATGGGCGGAGATTAAAAAACCAGTGATAGCTACCATAGGAGATTCTACTTTTTTCCATGCAGGCATTCCTCCCCTTATTAATGCAGTCTACCATAAAGTCCCCTTAACGGTAATTATTTTAGATAATGGATGGACTGCCATGACCGGTTTTGAAGAGAACCCCGGGACTATTAATTTAGACGGGAGCAGTACTAAAAGAATAGATATTGTTGAAATTTGTCAGGGTTGCGGCATAGAGGATATTCAGATAATTGACCCCTATCAGAGTGAAAAAGCAACAGACGCAATAATGAAGGCAATAGAATATCCGGGGGTTTCGGTAGTAGTTTCCCGTCGGGAGTGTGCTCTTCAAGCTAAAAGAAGAAAGGTTAAATTCCCCCAGCGCAAAGTAAATATTGACAAATGTACCGGTTGCAGGATATGTTTAAGTTATTTAGCTTGTCCGGCGATGGTATTTCATCCTAAAGATGCCAACAGTAAAGCTTATATAGAAATTACTTCAGCCTGTTTTGGCTGCGGATTATGTGAATTTACTTGTCCAGTGGGGGCGATAGAGGTGATAAAAGATGGAAAGTAATTTTTATTTAATCGGAGTAGGTGGACAGGGAGTAATAAGATTGGGGCAAATTATTGCTGATTATGGATTAAAAAAAGGCGAGAAAGTTAGATTTTTTAAAGAAGTAGGCATGGCTCAGAGAGGCGGTCCGGTTCATTGTGAGATTAGGATAGGCAACATATTTGATTCAAGGATTCCTCCTCTCTCTTCTGATATAATAGTAGTAATGGAATTATCCGAAGGATTGAAAAGTTTAGAATTTGTCAAACCGGGAGGAACAGTTATTTTAAATAGAAAAAGGATATACCCTATTGATTTGATGGCCCATCCCGAAAAATATCCTCAGGATGAGGAGATAAGCAGATTATTTAAAAAGGCAAAAGCAAAAATAATCTGGATAGATGCCGGTAAAATTGCCTCAGAAGCAGGGCTCCTTATTGCAGAAAATATTGTCTTACTGGGTGCTCTCTCTTTTATCTCTTCATTTGATAAAGAATCTGTTATTAATATGTTAAGGAAACATATCCCTCGCGAATTAGATAAGAATATTGCTGCTTTTCGCGCAGGTTACGAAACAGCAGAAGGAATGGTTGAATGAAAAGTATGGAAAATTTTTTTAACCCTCATTCAGTAGCTATCTTTGCTTCAATGAAAGAAGGAAAGACCGGATATGGAATAGTGAAAAATATGGTGGACGGAGGATTTAAGGGAAAAATATATCCGGTGAGTCAGAGTGGCGGCCAGATATTCGGAGTAAATATCAATAAAGATTTTAAGAATTTAGAAATTGATTTAGCAATTATTGCTATACCCGGTCAGTTTATCCCTTTGCTTTTAGAAGATTTAGGAAGTAGGGGAGTTAAGTTAGCAGTTATAATCTCTGCTGGTTTTTCTGAAGTAGGCAATATTAAGGAAGAAAAAGAAATAAAAAATATAGCAGAAAAGCATCGGATGAGGATTATTGGTCCTAACTGTGCGGGAATTATGAATACAGAATGTAATCTTTTTGCCAGTATAGAAGTTCGTGCCCTTTCTGGTGAAACTGCTTTTATTACCCAAAGCGGTGCTCTGGGAGGAGCAGTTTTAATGATGGCGGAAGAATTAGGTTTTGGTTTTTCTAAATTTGTAAGTTACGGGAATAGATGTAATGTAGACGAAGTAGATTTAATTAAATACCTGGAAGATGATCCCCAGACTAAAGTTATTGCTCTCTACATTGAAGGGTTAGAGGAAGGAAGAAGATTTTTAGCCCAAGCAAAAAAAACTGTTCTTAAAAAACCTATTATTGCTATCAAGGCGGGTAAGAGCAAAGCTGGGATGAGGGCAACTTCCTCTCATACCGGCTCTCTGGCGGGAGAGGATAAAATATATGATGCCGCTTTTAAACAGGTCGGCATTTTACGGGTAGAAGGTGTAGAGGAGATGTTTGATTTATGCCGGGGCCTGATTCATTACCCGAAAATCAAGGGAAATAAGATTGGAGTGATTACCAATTCAGGGGGGCCTGCAGTATTAGCTACAGATAAATTAGAGGAATTGGGATTAGAAGTCCCTGAACCATCTGAAAATTTAAAGAATAAACTAAAAGAAATTCTCCCTCCGCATGTCTCCTTAGGAAATCCTTTCGACCTTTTAGCTTATGGGGGAGCAGAGACATTTGCTTCAACATGTGAGACCATAGCCTCTGAATATGTTGCCATAATTGCCATATTTGTTCCGACTGTTTCCATGGATTCTACAGAGATTGCCGCCGCTTTAGGCAAGATAAAAGAGGAGATAAAAATACCTGTATTTGCAAATTTTATGGCTGGCAGATTAGTAAAGGAAGCGATTGGAGAATTAAAAAAATATGGAATTCCCAACTATGAAACCGGAGAAAGATGCGCTAAAGTAATTCAAAAAATATATTTACATACTTTGAAAAATTTAAAAGATTTTAAAACAATAAATTAACTCATAAAGATTTTTGATTAATAGATCCATTTCAACTATAATAAAACTAGAAAATCTTACTAAAAGAGGGGGTGATACATGATTTAAATTAGCAATTTAGTATCAAATAATATTTAAAAAAAGAGGAGGTAAGAAAAAAATGTTGTACAGACGTTTTAGTTTATGTTTTGTTGTGAATATTTTAATCATTATTTTGGTAAGTTTAATATTTAGTTTTACGGTTTTAGCGGAAAAGTTACCTGAAAAGATCGTAATTGGCTGCCTTGAACCCCTTACTGGTGCACATGCAGTTTTCGGTACTGAAGCAAAAATTGGTATGGAGTTTGCTATTCAGCATATCAATGAAGCCGGTGGAATCCAATCATTAGGCGGAATTCTTCTGGAATTAGTGGTCGAAGATGTAGGTGAAAATGCGATGAGCGCTCGTCTGGCTGCTGAGAGTCTGATAAGTAAACACCATCCGGTAGCTATTTTAGGTCTATACATTAGTCGATTAACTACAGCAGCATCGGAGATTACTGAAAGGGAAAAAGTAATTTTGGTAGCCGATGCTTTGGTAGATAATGTAACAGAGATGGGGCGTCGGTATCTATTTAGACCTGCTCCTAAAGCAAGTATGCAGGGCTTTTCTGCTGTTGAATTTGTTTTAGAAGCAGCTGAAAAATCCGGGGTCTCTGTAGAAAAAATTGCTATTCTGAATGAAGATTCTTCTTTTGGAAGAAGCAATGCGATGGGTGCTGTACAAGCGGCTTTAGATAACGGGCTTACTATTGTCTATCAAAAGGAATACCCTTATGATATTACCGATGCTTCGTCTATTGTTCATGGAATTGCTACAGCTAAAGCAGATTTTGTAATTATCTGCCCATATTTTATGGATGGGATTATTTTTGCTAAATCCTTTAAAGAATTGGGTAAAATTCCAAAATTTATTGCTGGTATGGGTGCATGTGGATTTACAGATCCCGAATCTATAGAAGCATTGGGTGAAGCATCCGAATATTATAGCAATACTTATAGTTACAATCCAGCCAAGGATACACCGCAAAACCGTAAATTCGTTGAAGAGTATACTGCTAAAGTTGGACACATACCTACTGAAGCTGCTGGGATGAATTATTATGCAATGTGGATCTTAAAAGAGGCTATTGAGCTTTCCGGTAAACTTTCCCCCGAGGACCCGCTTAATTCAGACAATTTGCGAAAAGCATTTTTAGAACTTGACTTAACTTCCGGTCCTGCAGTGGAGACTTTCCCGGTAAATCATATTACTTTCGACGGAAAGGGAGATAATCCTTATGCCAGAGCCACAATTATGCAGGTTATTAAAGGTGAACCTAAAGTTGTTTGGCCCTTTGATGAAGCAGAAGCTGAGTTTATTTTCCCCAGATTAGATGCTACCTACTAATTTTTTATTAGTTGCCGGGGTTCAAACTGTTTTTTTGTAGGATATAAAAGTATCAAGTTGGTATTTACTGTGAATTATAAATAAGCTTTAGAAATTTTTGCCTGGCGAAGTTTAAAATATTTTAAATTTTTAGCCAGGCAAAAGTTTATATCAGGTTGGATAGATATAAAGGCAAAGGAAGGAATTAAATATAGAATATGGAAACAATTGTCCAAAGTCTTTTTGACGGAGCATTAATGGGATGTATATATGCCCTGATAGCTTTAGGATTGTCAATCATATTTGGGGTAATGAATGTGGTGAACTTTGCACATGGGAATTTCGTTATGCTTTCTATGTATTTTTCTTTTTGGGCCGGTTCATTATGGGGAATTGATGCAGTTCTAACCCCGCTAATTACTTTTCCTCTGTTATTTATAATTGGAATGTTGGTCTATTACGGAATAATTGATCGCACGCTAAGCGAGCATTATACTATACAAATTGCTGTAACAGTAGGTTTAATGACTTTTTTAGGTGCCATTACTCAATTAGCATGGCAGGCGCGGCCTCGTGCGCTTCCTTATTCTTTTATTCAAGGTAATATCCAACTCGGAGCCTATACTATTGCTCTTTCACGCTTAATCTCAGCTATAATAAGTCTAATTATTATTATAAGCATATCTTTTTTCTTAAGTAAGACTTGGCCGGGACGGACAATAAGAGCAACTTCTGATGATTCTGATGCAGCTTCTCTTATGGGAGTTGATTTTCGAAAGACTTATGCCCTCGCCTTTGCACTGGGTTCAAGTCTAACCGCCATATCAGGTGGTTTATTGATGACCTTTCAACAAGTAGATCCAACTATGGGGTTACGCTATGGGTTGCTTAGCTGGTGCATTCTTGCACTTGCTGGATTAGGTTCGATTCCTGGATTATTGATTTCCGGTGTAATTATAGGAGTAGGTGAATCACTGGCTATGACTTTTTGGGATCCCAGAGCTAGATCTTTGGTAATATATCTTATATTTATTTTAGTTCTTTGGTTACGACCCAGAGGCCTTTTTGGGAGGAAGTAATGAATCGCAAAAAAAATCAAAATTTAGAGAATTTATTATTATTATTTTTTTTAGCTATTGCTTTACTTGTACCTTTAATATTTGGTTCAAGCCATTACAATATACTTTTAGTTACCACTGTATTAATATATGGAGTAATGGCAACCTCTTGGAATATTATTGGTGGTCTAGCCGGCCAACTTGATTTAGGCTCTTTTGCTTATCTGGGATTAGGCGCTTTCACCTCTGGCACTTTACTTATCCGCTTTAATTTTACCCCCTGGATTGGAATGATTTTGGGAGGTTTGGTAGCAGCTGCATTTGCCTTATTAATTGGATTTCCTTTGTTTCGATTCCGAATAAGAGAAGTGTGGTATGCTTTAACTACTTGCGCTCTTGTTGAAATACTTAAAGTAGTCTTTAATATGTGGGAAGAAGTAGGTGGACCAGTGGAAAGGTATCTGCCTTATTTTCGTGGCTCGCTCTACCATATGCGCTTTGGTTCCTATGTCCCTTATTATTATCTAATATTGGGTATATTGGTAATAGCTTTACTGGTTAATTCCCGAATCGCTCGCTCGAAGCTGGGCTTTTATCTTAAAGCTTTAGGAGAAGATGAGACAGCAGCTGAAGTACTGGGAGTAAATACTCGAGCTTGTAAATTAAGAGCGTTGGTCTACTATTCCTTTCTAATCGGAGTTACTGGTGCAATTTATGCAAATATCTATGGTTACATTCATCCCAGTTTTTTTAATGGCCAGGAAAGTATTAAAATTGCGATATTGGGAATTGTAGGAGGCAGAGGTATTACTTTTGGCCCTCTTTTAGCTGCCTTGTTATTAGTTGGTACCCAAGAATTTTTAAGGGCAAGTTTAGGTGGTGAAGTATCGGGTTTATACTTAGTAGTTTACTCAGTTATTTTAATCTTGATAGTTCTTTTTAAGCCTAGCGGAATTGGCACTTTCTTTCAATATAGAAATAAAAAGCCGGCAAAGCAGGAGGTGAAGAAAAAAAGTGTTGTCTGAACAAATTCTTAAAACTTCTAAACTTACCAAGCGCTTTGGTAATCTTATCGCAGTCAATCAGGTTGACTTAGAGATTAAAAAAGAGGAAATTATTGGACTTATCGGACCAAATGGTGCTGGAAAGACTACTTTTTTTAATTTAATAACAGGATTGGAAGCCTCAGATGAAGGTCAGGTTATTTTCAAAGGGACTAATATTACCACCATGTCACCTCATGCAATTTGTAAATTAGGAATGTCTCGTACTTTTCAAGTGACTAAATCTTTTACGGAAATGTCTGTCGAAGAAGCAATAAGAGTGGGGGCTTATAATAGGCGGGGGGAAGAAGAAGTGCAAAATAAAGTGGATTGGGCCCTTGAATTCTTTAAGTTGGAGGATATCCGAGACTATAAGTGCAGTGATTTAGGAT
>NMQN01000238.1 GCA_003575245.1 Candidatus Atribacteria bacterium 1244-E10-H5-B2
GGAAGTATTAACCAGGGTATCATCTAAATCAAAGATAATGGTCTTGATTTTTATCCTCTCCTTTTTTATAAATTCTTTATAATTATAACTATAATACTACTCTTTAGCAAACATAAAAAAGTATCAAGTATATAGTATTAGTATCGAGTATCGAGTAAAGAAATAGAAGAAAAGAAATAAAAGGAAAAGATGAAAAGAATTAGTGCAGGAAAGAAATACAGTAATGAGTGATGAGTGATATGTAAAAACAGTATATAGTGAAGAAAGAAAATTAAAAGAAAGAAGAAAAAGAGTTGGTATCGAGTATATAAATAGAGTAATAAGTAATGGGTGATGAGTGATAGGTAGGAAACAGTATATAGTATCAGTTATAATACTGAATAGATAGAAAACTACCATAGGAAAGAAGGATAATAAAAATCTTTTATAAAGTTATAAAAAATGTGTTATAATATTTTTTGTTAAGTAAAATAAATTCACCGAGTAATTAATTAATTATTTTAAAATAAAAATATACTATGATTACAAACAAAAAATTAAATAAAATAGTAATGTAGGGGCACGATGCATCGTGCCCGCAGAAAAATTAGGTAATAACATGGAGAGGGCACAATTCATTGTGCCCCTACACCCAGTTATAACCAACAAATCCAAAATTATTATAAAATTATATACGATATACTGTGTGCACGCTCTGCTTTTAAATATTTTTTAGCTTTTCGTGGAATAACCATACTATTAAATACTTGGAAAAGTAAAAGAATTTAGTTAAAAATATCTATAGTTGGAAAGAAGGCAAAGATGGAAAAAAATAATAAAAAGATGAAAAATTTAAAGAAGAAAGATGTTAAAAAAGGGAAAAAATCTATGATTAGAGAACTGTTGGAAACAGTAATCAGTGCCGGTATAATTGCTTTTATAATTATTACTTTTATCGGGCAAGTCACTGTAGTAAGAGGGGCTTCTATGGAGCCCACTCTTCATGATAATGAAAGGCTTATTGCCAATAAGATTAGTTATCGTTTCGAAACACCTGAAAGAGGTGAAATAATAATCTTTAAACCCCCTTTAGAAATAAAACGAAATTATATTAAAAGAATAATTGGAGTTCCGGGAGATAAAATTGAAATTACTGAGGGAGAAATTTATCTTAATGATAAAAAATTAGAAGAGTCTTATGTAAAAAATAGATCGTATGAGAATATGCCTCCTACAATTGTACCTGATAATTCTTTTTTTGTCTTAGGAGACAATAGACCTAATAGTAGTGACAGTAGATATTGGGGTTTTGTACCTCGAAAGAATGTGGTGGGTAGAGCTTGGGTAGTTTTTTGGCCCTTGAATAAAATTAGATTGCCGTGAAATTTAAGATAGTTACCTAGTTCACCGGTTAGCCGGTTTACCAGTTAAAATTAATTCACTAATTCTCCAATTGACCGATTTACCGACTAAATTGGTCAATAGTGAATAGTAATTCGTATCGTGTATTGCGTATAGAGTATCAAGTAAAAAAAAGTAAGATTCAGGTGTAGGGGCACAATGAATTGTGCCCTTCCTATTTTATTGTCTTTTATTTGCCCTGTTAGGGGAGCATCTACTAAGTAGGGTTTCCTGTGGGCGTATAGCGATACGCTCCTTTGTTGAATTAATAGACAGGCGAGACGCCTGTCCTACTAACGACTTTTATTATTTATACCAATTATGTTCAATGGTAAAAGTACTCTTCGCTTTAATTATAAATAACCCATACTAAAAAGAAATTTAATTAGAATAATCCCTATTGCAAAAAAAATCAGCAAGGAAAAGTAGTACCTTATATGGGCTCCTCTTAGTTTTTTATTGAGTATTGATCCTAACTGGGAACCAATTATAGAACCAATCAAAATACAACCTACTAATCTAAAATCTATATTTCCTTTTAGTAAATGGGTTATGGCTCCATACACTGAGACAAATATAATTTGAAAAAGGTCTGTTCCGATAGCTACACTTGTAGGAACTCCTATTAAGTAGATTAAAGCAGGGCTCATAATAAAACCCCCTCCAACTCCTAGTAATCCGGAAAGTGTTCCTACTCCAAAGCCAAGAAAAATTAAGTTCCATAAGGAAATGTTTTCTATTTTTGAGGTGGGTAAAGATATGAGAGGGAGAATCTTTATATTGCGTATTTTTTGAGAAATTACACTTTCTACTATTCCTCCTTGAGGTGCTCTTTTTTTGGCTTTTTTACTTTCTAAGAACATAGAAGTTCCGACTAAAGAAAGAAGAATTATATAGATAATGTTTATCCAAAAATCCATCGTACTGATAGTAGAGGCATTAATGGTAATGGTGCCAAGGTTTTTTAAGCGCATTAAGACTCGTGCCCCTAATTCTACACCAACTACCGATCCCATCAAGATAAATCCAGCCAGTTTACAATCTATATGGCCGTAACCTCTGTGCTTCAAAGTTGAAGCAGTAGAGGTTCCTACCATTTGAAGAAGACTACTTCCTATAGCAATGTTTTAAGAAATACCAAAAACTGCATTAAGCAAAGGAACTAGTAAAAAACCTCCACCTACTCCAAATAAACCAGAGAGAATGCCAATAACAAAACCTACTCCAATAACGCCCATATAATTAATCATTAAAGATTCCTTTTCTATAATCTAAATCATAAAAAAAGCACAGATAATCTCATGTGCTTTAAAGAAAATATAATCCTTCTATCTATCATTAATTGAAATTATTACTTATTATTTAAATTTCATAAATAATATTTTTCGTAGCTAATATAAAATTAATTGTTATTCTTTGACAAAATATACATATAACATACTTATTAATTAGTGTTGAATTAATAACCCCCCCCCATTGTATTA
>NMQN01000059.1 GCA_003575245.1 Candidatus Atribacteria bacterium 1244-E10-H5-B2
AATATGGACTATTTGAAGATAAAAAATAAAAACTGAAAGAGGGTGTTTCAGGGGAATGAGTAAAAATAAAAAAATGACAAAAGAAACAATAAATTTTATTCTCGCGTTATCTGAAAAAAGCAGAAGAGAAAAAGGAAATGATATAACCGTTGACAAAGAATATATCGCTTTTACAATATTAAGCGGTATTTATAAAGTGTTAGTTAATGAAGGATATTCTAAAAAACATTTAGAGAAATTCTTTTGGTGTGATGATAGTCCTGATACGCATATCGACCGGAAAAATTTCTCAAAGATTGTTGAAGAATTTTTTAATGAGAATCCTGCAGGAATAAGACTAAAAATAGCAATTAATAAGTTACCAGAGAATTTTAATCAATGAGATATATTTTAGAGATATTTTATCCCGGCGTCCCCTGCTCCCTGGGGGGATTGGCGGTTTGACAATAATTTTTTGATGTGTTATATATGTTAAAATATGTGTGTTTTTAATTTAAAGAAGGTGAGATCTATGAGGATATTAAAAGAAAGCCCAATCTGCCCGAAATGCAATGGTAGGTATGTTTACGCCAGGATAAAAACAAAAGATTACTGGTGTAGATACTGTAATTTTATCGGATCCAGGACAGTTTTTTTTAGGAAAAAAAGAAAACGAAAGGCTAAGAATGTAACTTAAAATCAATTTTAGGGTGGTGTTATTATGTCCGAAATAAAAAGGAAAACAGAGGAAAATATCGAGGACGTTAAGCGAATATCTAATATCCTGAATCGGAGAATAAAAAAATCTAATATTAAACTCGGGCCCCCGGGTAAAACAAAAAATCCCTTCTTGTTGCCTTCAGGCGGATTCGATTTAATTGAAATCTTCCCGAGCTATGAAAGCAAAAAGAAAAGAAAAGCCAAGAGGTGATGATTCAATGACTGAATATAATGAGCGTTTAGAAGCGATGATCAGGCGTTTAAGCAATCTAAAACAGAACTGGAATAAAACTCCGGAAGAGATCAGGGCGATGGCGATCAAATATTTGGAGTTGCCTAAAGCAGATAGGAAACTGCAGGATCTTAATATTATTTCTTTCGCTACCGGTGAAGATTGGCTCGGTTTATCCTTCAAGAAAAGACCGGCCCAGGAGGTTGTATTGCGTTCAATATACGCTATGCCTTTAAATGATGATCAGTTAAAAATCTATCGGAGAATTACCAGGAATAGGAAACAATTCGAGGCCGAGATCGAAAAAGAAGAAGTTTGCCTGGTGCTCGGGGCCCGTAGTGGTAAGTCCCTGCTGGCCAGTATTTGCGCTCTATATGAATCTATTGTAAAAGGCGATCATTGGCGCAAGTATCTCAATAAAGGCGAATTTGGCTACGCTGTTATAGTCTCTACCCGGCAAAAGCAGAGCGAACAGATAATAGGTGCCAATTGTCTTAGATTATTACAGAATTCCCCTAAACTGAAAGACTATATAAAAGATTCTACGACATCGGAATTGACCTTAAAAAATGATATGAGGATCGTTTCGGCTCCCTGTATGAGCGATTCATACCGGGGAGTGCCGATATATTTTTTATGTGGAGATGAGATAGGCCATTTTTTTGTGGAAGGACCTAAGGCCGATTCCTCAATCCTGGGGGCTTTATTACCTCGTATGTCTCAATTTTTTGGCGCTAAACTGATTTTAATTTCTACGCCATCTGCTAAACAGGGGAGCCTCTGGCAATACTACCAGGAAGGACCTAAAAAGCATAAGAGGTTTACTGCTCAAAGTGATTCTCTATTTATGAATCCTCTAATCAATAAAGAATTTTTAGCTAAGGAAAAGGCCAGAGATCCGGATAACTTTCTACGTGAATTTTTAGCAAAATTCTGTGAAAAAGTTGAGGCTTTCCTCTCTACCGAACTGGTGGAGAATAGCCTTAAACTGGCAGGGGATCTGCCTTATAAAGAGGGCAATCAATATTATGCGGGTATAGATGCTTCAGGTCTTAGTTTGCGTGATAAATTCGCTCTGGCCATCGGACATCAACGAGGGATCGATGTATATATCGATAAGGTTAAATCCTGGAATTTGAAAGATCCTGATCCGATAATGCGGGATATCGAGGAGCTTGCCGGGATCTATCATATTAAAAAGGTTTCCATTGATAGATACGCCAGGGGCTGGGTTGAGAATGCCCTGAAAAAGATAGGCTTATTTGTGAATGTCAGGCCGAGTTTGCCTTCTATCTATGTAAATATCAAAAGCCTTATGCTCGGGGGCAGGCTTTTCTTACCGGATAATCAGGCTATCAAGCAAGGTTTTATAAACACGCAAGCCTATTATGGCCGAAACAATCAATTATCGATCGCTCACGAGCGATCCGACAACGAGGGCCATTCAGATGAGGCGGATGCGATTTGCACCTGTTGCTTTGATATCATAGAGAAAAAGGAAGAAGTTTTAGGGGGTATATTGCATTATGATTCGCCAGGGAATATTTGGGTAGAGAGGAATCCTAAGAGCAAGCCCGAGCCTTTTAATTGGGCCCATAAGGTTACTCCGGAAGAAGAGGCAAAAGAAAAAGAGGAAGAGATTTTCGACTGGTATTGATAAAAAAGTAAACTTGACTTAAAATTAAGAGTATGTATAATAAATAAAAGGAAGGAGATTAAAACATAATGGAAAATGGAAATGAATATCTGAACTCTACCGATATAGCGAGAATTCTGGGATTAACCCGGCGAACTGTGGTTACTATAATGAATGATGGCCAGATAAAATATTCCCGGGTGGGCGTCAGATCCAAAAGAGTGGACCCGATCGATCTGATAATTTATCTTGAAAATATGGGGAATGATAGAAGGGCAATGGCAGGATTT
>NMQN01000597.1 GCA_003575245.1 Candidatus Atribacteria bacterium 1244-E10-H5-B2
CCTTTCTTTTGGCATATTATACCAAAGTTAAGTGTTGCATTTGCATCTTGAACCTAAGCACATCCCATTTTATTATTATGTTGTTGTAGGGACACAATGAATTGTATCCTCGCCATATTATTGCTTAATTTCTCCTATGGGCACGATACATCGTGCCCCTACATCACTATTTTGTGTACTTTTTGGGTTACAAATCATAATTATATATTCGACAAAGTTTTGCAAAATCCTTCTTTTTTGAAGAAAAAGTTATTAGTTATTAGTTTCTCGTTATCAGACAAGAAAGGGAAGATGGATTCCCATTTTCATGGGAATGACAAAAAGAAACGCGGGAATGACATGAGAGAAGGGGGAAATAAATTTGTATTAAAATACTTTCAATAAAAAGGGTTTTTTGATTTAAATGGCGAATTATTATGTTATGGGCGATATTAAATTTATAAAGCAAAAGGGAAAGGATTATAGTGAATCTAAAAGAGATTAAAGGAGAAATTGATGTCTAAAAAAGATAGTGATTTTTCTTTATATATAGGAATATTCTTTTTCTCAACTTCGGTCTTACTTTTTGAACTCTCTCTTATGCGAGTATTTTCTATTCTCCAATGGAATTATCTGGCTTTTATGATTATTAGTATTGCCTTTTTAGGATATGGAGCGAGTGGAACTTTTTTATCGGTCTTTTCTTCTATTCTGAAAAAGGCTGAAGGTAAAAATTTATATAAATATCTCCTCTTCTTTTCCTTGCTATTTTCTTTGGGTTCTTTACTCTCTATATTTGTCATCTCTAAAGTCCCCTTTGACCTTTATCGAGTAATAACTGATAGATATCAATTACTGTACTTGGTGATTTATTATTTAGCCATTGCTATACCCTTTTTCTTTGCCGGAATCTGCATCTCCTTAGCCATATCTAAACTACCCGAAAAAATAAATAAAATTTATTTCTGTGACTTAAGTGGTGCGGCTATAGGCTGTATCTCTTTCCTGGTTCTGGCTAATTATACAAGTTTGAGCCATTTATTGATCATCCCTCCCCTGCTCTCTTTTCTGGCTTCTTTTTTATTTTCTTTAAAACTGAAAGATAAAAGATCCATAATTTATATTGTGGGGATATTTATTCTTATTATTTTATTTAGTGGAGCAGAGAGTTTCTATTCTTTCCCGGTAAATCCTTATAAAAGTTTATTCACTTTATTGCGCTACCCTAATTCCCGAATGATTGATAGGCAGGAGAATAGTTTCGCCAGATTAGAGGTGGTAGAAAGTGAGGGGGTAAAATACGCCCCGGGGTTAAGTTTGAACTTCTCGGGAGAGATTCCTGAACAATTAGGCATGATCACTGATGGTAATGGATTGAGTGCGATTACTAAATTGGAGGTAGAGGATGATTTAGAAACATTGAAAAAAATAGAGTTCTCAGATTACATCTCTTCTGCTTTAGGGTTTCATCTTATCGGTGATAAAAGAAAGGTTTTGATCATTGGACCGGGAGGAGGATTAGATATCTTGGGAGGAATTTATAATGAAGCAGAAGAGATCTGGGGGATTGAAATGAATCCCGATGTTAAAATCTTGTTGCAAAACAATTATGCTGATTATTCGGGAAATATTTATAACCGTGAGGGAATTAAAATCTTAACCGGTGAAGGAAGAAGTGTATTAAAAGGATTAGAGCAAAAGTTTGACTTGATTCAAATTTCTTTAATTGGCTCATCCAATACTGCCTCCGGAGGATTTTATAGTATTTCCGAAAATTATCTTTATACAGTAGAGGCGTTTATGGATTTTTGGCAGCATCTCTCTGATGATGGAAAATTGGGTATCACTCGTTGGTTAAAATTCCCTCCTCGAGAGATTGTTCGCCTTTGTAGTATCAGTTTAGAGGCTCTTAGTCGAATGGAGATAGAAAAACCGGAAAATCATCTGGCCATAATCCGAAGTTGGGGCACTTCTACCCTTATCTTAAGTAAAAAAGAAATAGGAGAGGAAGAAATAAGAGCGATTAAAGATTTTTGCGATGAAAGAAACTTTGATACAGTCTATTTTCCGGGGATTAAGGAAGAGGAGGCCAATACAAATCACGTTCTTGAGCAGAGTTATTATTATCAGGAGATAGACCAATTGGTAAATAGTTTTAGGGAGGATGAGTTAAAGGATTTTTATGATAGTTATTTCTTTAATGTTTCGGCAGTCACCGATAATCAGCCCTATTTTTTCTACACTTTAAAGTGGGAAAACATCCCTAAAATTATAAAAAGCACAGCTAATTGGCAGCCTTTGATAGAATGGGGAAATTTAATTATATTTGCCACTTTCCTTCAGGGAATAATATTTAGTATCATTTTTATATTTTTGCCTTTATTTTTAAAAAGACTCCCTATAAGTAAAAGAAAGATAAAAATTCCTTTTTTGCTTTATTTTGCCTCTTTGGGTTTAGGGTATATGCTTTTAGAAATCTCTTTTATCCAAAAATTTATACTATATCTAACTAATCCTGCTTATTCTACTTCTATTGTCATCTTCTCCTTTCTGTTCTTTTCTGGTATGGGGAGCTTTTATTCAAGAAGAATAGAGAAAAATTACGTTGATGCTCTGAAAATTATTATCTTTACCCTGTGCGGCCTCTTAATAATTTATCAATTTATTCTGCCTTATGTCTTTACTACCACTTTGCAGTATAGTTTATTGGTGAGAATATTAATTACCCTAGGGTTAATCTTCCCCTTAGGATTTTTAATGGGGATGCCCTTCCCTTTGGGGATAAAACTGGTTAATTCAATAGATAAGGGGAAGGAACTTATCCCCTGGCTATGGGCAACTAATAGTTTCTGTTCTATTATCGCCTCTGTCTCCGCC
>NMQN01000237.1 GCA_003575245.1 Candidatus Atribacteria bacterium 1244-E10-H5-B2
GCCTCTGTCAGTTCCTACATCAAAAAAGTATACTCCCTTTTCATTTGACTCTATATGGTCCAATCCACCTAACAATGCAGGGATTCTGCTATCTTTTGAAGTCCCTTTATCGTCCTTAAACAATACTGCCCATTCTGGGCTTTTCCTCAATTCTTTAAATAGTTTTGTGTTCTTTACGATCTCCACTACGGAATACCCCCTTAAATTTATTTAATATCTATTTTACTTATCTTGCGAGCTTACGCTTTCGCTTATATTCCCTATTGTATTTCTTAATCCTTTCCCTGTTTTTTTCTATCCAAAGTTCTCTCCTGGCCTGACAGGCCTCTTTATTCTCCTGGTAATATTTCAAGTTTCTCTTTTTAATTTGTTTCTTATTTTTCTTATACCACTTATGAGCAAGCCTTTTTAAATATTCTTTGTTTTCCTCCCGGTATCTTTTAGAATAAATGCTCCGATTCTCTTTGTTAGTTTCCGAATATTCTCTACTCTGTATTAGCCTTTTGCTCCTGTTCTGATAATAATGATTTAGACCTTCCAGGCTCCGGCAGGCTTTACAAACATTTGTCCGCCCGTCAAGATTCCGCTTATCTAATGAAAATTTAAAGATATATTTTATCTCTCCGCACTTTGAGCAAGTCTTAAAGCATATAGTTTTAATCTTATTCTTTCGTTCTTCAAGTTCCTGCTCGATATCAGAATATCGAATATCAAATTCAAAAGACTTTTTTGCCATAGTCAAACCCCCTCTTAAATATCCCCTGCCCCCTTGAAAAAGGTTAATGAAAAGAAGGGGACAGGGTCGGCAACCTGGAAGGAATTGGATAAAAGTCCAGGCTACCAGACAGTTACAAGTTCAGTCGTTAAATCTATAAGTCCGCTATTGTCCATTACAGTAAGTTCAACATTGTAACTTCCAATAGAACGAAAAGTATGATTTATTGTTTGTCCGTTACCTGTACCTCCATCTTGAAAGAACCAGACGTAAATTACAATACTTCCATCTGGATCATAAGAATTTGATGCATCAAAGTAGACTTCTAGTGGTACTACACCTGAAGTAGGAGTAGCAGTAAAAATTGCTACGGGCGACAAAGGAATAGGTGGAACAACTCCACAACCAACCAATACTAAAATTAGGAATATAACTAAGATGGATAACAACACTTTACTTTTCATTTTTCAAAATCCTCCTTTTTAGGAGAGCCCGTTTAGGTCTCTATATTGGGGGCAAAGTCCTAATTCCGAGAAACACCCAACAAACCTTGCGGACTCCCTTTATTGGGTCACCCAGTGACCCAATTATGTTTTTATAAGAAGTCCCCTCCGTTCGTCCTCAACCTTTAAGTCTCGAATCCTGCGATCCTTCTGTAAAGTTACAAATGGTATGTCAATTATTTCTCCAGCATATAACATCGCTTTGACTTTTCCGATGTTCTTGAAATATAGTCTTAGCCTCTTTTTGAGAGACTCAAAATCGACTGCAGAAGTTAGGCCAGAAAATTGTTCTGCATCTTTTTTATATTTCTGGACTACTATCATTTTTTAATCTCCTTTCTTTTATAACAATATGCTCGTATCGCTATTTTTAACTATTGTTTATTCTCTAAGGAGTCTGTTTATACAGACTTTGCTCTATTTTGTATAAACTATCTGCTATACTTTTTAAATATTTCCTTAGATCATTTCGAAAACTTCGGTCTATATCTTTTGCTGTCTCTTCTTCTTCTATTCCGAAATAAAGAGGTTTTAGAGTCGTAAAAACTTGACCTCTTATTTCAGGATCTAACTTTGATACTATCTCATTTATCTCACGTACTTTTCTTGTGAGTTCCTTTATTTTTTCTTGATTAATCATTTTTTTTTACTCCTTTTTTTTATTATTACAATACGAGCATATTGTATATATTGCCTAAAATAGCAGCACACTTTTTTGTATTTTTTTAATCAGTCTGCGGTCGAGAATTTTATTCTTTAATCTCCTGGCCAGCTTATATTTACAATCATTATCGGAATCTACTAATTTATCGTCTTTCCTTTTCCAGGCCATTTTTAAAAAATCACTAACTAATTTTTTCATTTCCATCATCACCACCTAAATCTACCTGATTTTTTTCTTACAGAATCTCTTTGTTTCTTGGTCAGCTTTTCCGGTTTTTCAAATGCAAGATAGACTATCCCAGCTGTAAACAACAGAAAAATTACCCCTAAAAAATATATCATTTTTTTTACTCCCTTCTCTTAACAGATAGAAAATGTTAAGATATAGGGGTCTGGGGATCTCCAAAGAATAGGATTGTTAAGGTTCCAACTTTTAGATCCTATTCAGAGGGGATTCCCTGACCCTCTTTAAATTATTCTTCTTTCTTTAATACAGCGTATTCATTCCGATAGTTATTACGTCCCTTGCCTTTTTTTATATCTCCACCACATTTAGGACACTTGCATTCACTTAGTTTATGACCTTTTTTACCTACAGCCTCCTGACCTTCCCAGTCGCAATTTTTGCATTTAACTTTGATATACATTATTTACCTCCTTAAATTTAAAATAGTTTCAGTTCCGTTCCTGTGGGAAATTCCTTTACAATTCAAGCATCTATATTCTGGCATTATTATCACCTTCCTTTAAATTCTTTCTTTAACTGTCCGCCTGGGACATAGCCCTCTTTAACCAGTATCTTCTCTGGTATTCTCTTACCCTCTCCGGGTATTTTTTATAATATGCTTTGAGCCAATTTTTATTGTAGTCCGGATTCCTGACCCGCCAATCTCTGAGATACCGGTTTTTCGCTTTTCTCATTTTTCCGTAGGCCTCAGGATCTTTTATTTTTAGCCTCTGAAAATAAGTTCTCCG
>NMQN01000534.1 GCA_003575245.1 Candidatus Atribacteria bacterium 1244-E10-H5-B2
AAGAAAATACCAGACTGTGATCTATCTTTTTTTCCACCAAAGGAATCAGATTTTTATCTATTAAATCTCCAATATGTTCCAGGTCATCAACAATATACAATAATCTAAATACTTCTTTAGAATGTTCCTCAGAGAGGGTTTCAAAACTTATCTTGGTTAAATATTTAGTTATCTCTCGAGAGAGATTATCCACAATCATATCTTGTGCGCTTATCTTATCCAGCAGTCTTTCATCATTATCGATAAATACTTGCATAACACCTAATACCATCTCTTCCACGGCATTAGAAATCCGCAATATCTCTTTGCTGGCAAGATAGAAGGCAATTTCCGGTGTTTTAAGAGCACCTAAATCTAAAAATTTTGGTTTTTGTAGTGATTCTACTTCTTCAGTTTTAGGGATAATTTTTTCTAAAAGTTTGGCGAATCCTTCAGTAAAGGGGAGAAAAATCAGAGCATTACTGATAACAACTATGGCATGAGCATTAACAATTTGTCGAGCAAGGTTTGTTGAGGTCTTTTGGACCAGCAATATTAATGATGGAGCAAGCAAGTAGAATACAATAACTCCCACAAGTTTAAATACTAAGTTAGCCCAAATAACTCTCTTTGCACCCCTGGTTGCCCCAATTCCTGCGAAAAGGACAGTCGTACAAGTTCCTAAACGTGAGCCTAAGATTATCGGGATAGCCAGATTAAGAGATATAAGTCCTTGCATAGCCAGAGAAATAGTTAAACCCATAGTTGCAGTACTGCTTTGGATTAGGCTGGTAAATAGCATACCAGATAACAGAGCCAATAAAGGAATGTGCTCTAAATTGGTCAACGTTTCTTTGAAAAGGGCGTGGTCTTTAAGAGGAGATACTGACTCGGACATCACCTTCATTCCTAAAAAAATAAAGCCTATACCCAATAAGATATTACCCACAAATCTTTGTTTTCTCTTCCTCCCTAAAACTGTTAATCCGAATCCAACTATAATTATTAAAAAGGCATAATCTGAAACTTTAAAGGCGATTATTTGATTAGCGACAATAGTACCTATACCAGTTCCGAGCAAAATGCTTAAGGTCTGACTCAAGCTCATAATCCCGGTGTTTACCAAGCTTACCAACAGAGTAGAAGCGGCGGTGCTACTCTGGACAGTTAAGGTAAGGATAATACCAGTAGATAAGGCGATTAATTTATTTTTGGACAAAGTAGCCAAAATTTGTTTCAGCTTGTTTCCGAAAGTATTTTTTAAGCCTTCACTGGTAATTTGCATCCCATATAAGAAGAGAGCCAGACCGCCGATTAGACCCATTAGAACAAAAAACATATTATTCTCCCTTTTTGTATATACTTCCCAAATGAAATTTTAAATATATTTTATAGAACAACCTAAATTAAATTAAACAAAATAACTTGATTGAATAGGAATTTCTTTTTCCGTAAAACCCTAACTCGCATATAGTGAATAGTCGTTAGTTTCAAATGCAGTTTTCAGTTGTCGGTTATCATTATACAGCTAAAAGCCTAAAGCGAAAAGCGAAAAACCATAATTCAAAACTCAAAACTTTTTCTCTCAATATTAAATTTTAAATTTTGAGCTATGGCTTTGCGTTTTGCGCTTTTCGTTTTTCGCTATATGCCCCACACTAGGTTTATCCACTAACGACTAATTTATGTCAGCTTTTTATATAATACTCCGAAAGGATAAATTTGTAAATTTTTTATTGTAAATTATAATTCTGTGTGATACTATATAAAAAATTGAATATAAATGGTAGAGATTTTAGAGAGAGCCATTTTATTAACCAGGGGGTTAATCCCTTTTATCTGATTTTGGTCAGATATATCGGTTGATGAAATGGTTTTTTTATTTGATTAAGAAAGGAATATTTATGAAAGCAGATGTGGTTATTGTAGGCGGCGGAGTAATTGGGACAAGCATTGCCCGAGAGCTATCCAGATATAGTCTTAATATAATTCTAATAGAAAAGGAAGACGATGTGGCAATGGGAACCAGCAAGGGTAATTCTGGGATTATTCATGCCGGCTATAACGCTGATTTTAAAACTCTAAAAGGACGATTAAATATAAAAAGCAATCCCCTGTTTGATAAATTATGTCAGGATTTGAAAGTGCGTTTTAAAAGAATAGGTTCATTGGTTGTAGGTTTTACTCAAGAAGATTTTGATAAATTGAAAGAGTTAAAAAAAAATGGAGAAAAGAACGGCCTTAAAAATTTAGAGATAATTTCCGGTGATAAGTTGTTTAGATTAGAACCCAATTTGAATGCCCAAACAAAATATGCCCTTTACGCCCCTTCTGCCGGGATTATTTCACCTTATAAATTTACTATCGCTCTGGCTGATAATGCAGTGACAAACGGAGTTAAAGTATTACTGGAGATAGAAGCAAAAGATATCAGAATCAAAGAAAGACAGGTTTGCGGCGTGGTTACCAGCAAGGGGTTAATTAAAACTAAAGTGATAATTAATGCTGCCGGGTTACACGCTGATGAGATTGCTAAAACTGTAGGCGACGATTTTAAGATAAGCCCCTTAAAAGGTGAATATCAGCTCTTTGATAAACAATGGAGGAATCTGGTTAACCACATCCTTTTTCCTATTCCCACTAAACTGTCTAAAGGTATTTTAGTTGCTCCCACGGTTCATGGCAATCTCTTAATCGGGCCTAACTCTTGTCGGGTAAAAGAAAAGGATGACCTGTCTACTACCAAGGCCGGGATAAGGGAAGTGTATGCCGGGGCTACAAAATTAATTCCTCATCTTCCCCATCAAGACCTGATAAACTCTTTTGCCGGTTTAAGAGCCGATATTGAAGGGAGAGATGATTTTATTATTGAGG
>NMQN01000627.1 GCA_003575245.1 Candidatus Atribacteria bacterium 1244-E10-H5-B2
ATAATAAACTACGAGCCGGAGAGACAGCAAAGACTTTCGACTCTGTTCAAGCCCGCTATCATCTTTTAGACTGAGATAAGCGGGCTTGTCCTTTCTTATTTTTATTATACTTATTTTTAGAAGGATGTCAAGTTTATCGTTCCAAAATATTTTTTTGTGCCCATACCCTTTTAGCACAACGTTTGAAGCAATACTCCTGGTCTGATCTTACCGGAATAAAAATCTTATGGCAATCTTTAGCTTTACACTTCCTTGCCCTAATATCTTTAATCCAGACCCAGTATACCCAGGAGAAGGCCAAAGCCCTGCCCGTAGGTATATTTACATACATCGAGGGGTAAAAATGGACCCTCTCTTTAGAGTAACTCTCTATCCTTAATTTCTTGTCTTTCAACAAAATCTCTTCTAAGATTCTGATATCCTCTTTAGTCGGTCTTTGCCCTGCGATAGCCCTCTCGGTCATCTCTCTAAAAATAGACAGACAGGATTCAAAGTCTCCTTTGACCTGGACCAGCTCCTCCGCAGAAAATAGTCCGGGAGGCATCTCTTCAAAAACCTTCGCCGGGATCCCCTCATTGTATAATCTTATCCCGTATTCCTTGGGGAATCCTTCGGGAATCTTACAGCTCCCGGAGAGCGAAATCACAAATTTGATATAGTCTATTCCCAGGGCCTTGATCAGCAGGGCATCAAAAACCCCTCTCTTGTTTTTATCTTTTATCATCTCTCCCCCTCTAAGAATTTTTTTAGATCTTTATCTGAAACATAACATTGGCTTCTGCAATTTTTGCAAACTTGCTGGCATGCTGGTATGCTGGTATGCTGTCTCATCATTCATATTTTTTTATTAAATCTTTAATGGCCTTACTAACCAGACTGGATAAATCCCTTTCTTTTTTTACGGATAAATATTTTAGTTTTTTAATTAAAGCCGGGTCAATATAATAAGTAACCTTTTTATTAATCCCGTTCTTCCTCGCTGGTATATCAGCTTGTCGCTTTACTGTTTTGCTGGTATGCTGTTTTACTGTCTTGCTGGTAGTTTTCTTTTTATGTAAATCTTCACCTAAAATTAAATCCTTTATACTTTCTCCGGTTCTTTTTTTCATTTCAAAATCTCCCCTGCCAAAATTTCATAATCAATCGCGCCTCTGCATTTCGGATCATACTCAAAAATTGTTTTATGAAAACTGCTACATTCTGATAATCTCACGTTTACCCTTATAGGATTAGTAACCTTATCTTTAAAGAAACTTCTTAAATCCTCTAATATTTCTTTGCTCTTTCGGGTCCTTTTATCGTAAAATGTGGGTATCACTTTAGTTATTCTGGTATTCCGGGGAAGTAAGTCTATAACCTGTTTTATTCCTCGTAGTGCTAAATAATCCATACTGACCGGTAAAAATACTTCGTCTGCGTATTCTAAAGCGTTTAGATTGATTATATTTAAACTCGGTGGACAGTCTAAAAAGATAAAATCATATCCTTTAAGAGGTTTTAGTTTCCTGTTAAAAGCCTTTTCTATGTTCTTTTCTTTAACCAAACTCAATTCAATCCTGGTTAGATATTTGTTACTCGGAATAATATCTAAATTATTTCTGATCCTGTAAATACAATCTTTTAAGTTGGCTCTATTAGTAAGCAATTCATAAAGGGTATTTTCGGGATTCATCACATTAAACCAATTAGCTATCGTTCCCTGTGTATCACAATCTATAATTAAAACCTTATAATCTTTAAGAGATAAGGCATAAGACAAATTAACTGCAGTTGTTGTTTTGCCTGGTCCCCCCTTGAAATTTAATATTGCTATTTTTCTCATAAATGTTCCTTCCCAACCGTAAAATTAATAATTGAATTTATCGGGTCCTTGACATTTTGTGACACTTGTCCTATTATAAGAATGTGATAAAAAAGGTCCCACCCTACTGATAAGAGACCAGGGGTCTCTTCGAAAGATAGGCAGGGTGGTCATTTTTTTTATGTATTGTATTCATAATAGGTTTTCCTCCCAATTTCAAAAATATCAAATTCGCTTCTTATCTTATCTTGAATTGCACTATAAGGCCTCATTTCTCCATCTTCCCATTTTTTGTGAATAGCCCAACAACAATAATCTGTGATTTGCGTATTTTTATCTGCTTTACATTGATGAAAATAAAGAAAAAAAGGTTTTAAAAACTCTTGTTCTAAATATATTTTTATTGTCTTTTTTATCAGTTCTTGTTTACTTTTATTAAAAATAGAGCTTAAAATTATCACTACTTGATTAATATTTATAGAGTCCCTATATCTATAAAAAATATATTTAAGCAAAGTTCGTAACACCATGCTGTAAAGTTCAGAGCCTTTTCCTTTTTTCGACTTTTTCTTTTTATCTGAAATTAAAGAGGGATTCGTTTTATTTTTTTGAACTATTACTGAGTCTATTTCTATGTTTTTTAATTCTTCTATAAAGTTATAAATTCTATTTCTCACGAATTGATCGTCTTCAGAAGCATGAAAATATTCGATATTAATGCCTTTTTTTATTAAATCATATTTTATTTTTTCTAACTCCTCTTTCCCTAAGGGATCCAAAGTACTAGTAGCAGAAAGTGAAAAATATTTAGTTCCTTTTGAAGAAAAATCAAAACCACCTGATTCATCAATAAATATGAAAAGCGTTCCCATAAAGGCCCCCTTTATGTTTAAATATTAATTTCTTCCCTGGTATTCATAACTTTTATTTATCACCCCTTCCTTTAAATTCTTAATGCCGGTTGAAAAGGCCTATCTAATCTATCGTGTTTAATCATATTTTCCTTTGCCGGCAACAGCCTCAGATTCTCCAAAGCCCAGCACCTTTTAA
>NMQN01000692.1 GCA_003575245.1 Candidatus Atribacteria bacterium 1244-E10-H5-B2
CCTCGGAAAGATTTGTTGAAGGATTTGTAACTGCCAGCTTGTTATATTGTGTGGGGTCTATGGCCATAATGGGTGCACTTAAAGAGGGATTAAGTGGTAATCCGGATATACTATATACTAAATCGTTATTGGATGGACTTACTTCCATCGCCTTTACTGCGGCTATGGGGATAGGAGTATTATTTTCGGCTATTCCAGTCTTTTTATATCAAGGAGGAATTACTCTGCTGGCTCAACTGATTAAAGACTTCTTTTCACCTGAGATAATAAATGAGATGACTGCGGTGGGAGGAATTTTAATATTAGGAATAGGCTTTGGATTGTTGGAGATAAAAAAGATTAAGATAGGAAATCTACTTCCTGCCATTTTAATTGCCGCTTTTTTAGCAGCAATCTTTTAACTAAAAAAACCTGATAAGTGATGGTTCTCTGGCGTATTTTTACAAAGTTAAATTTTATAAATTTCATTGATTAGTAAATCACTTAATTGTAAAATTAAGTAAGTTTATTATAGTAAAATCGAAGAAATATAGAATATTGAAAGTTCTACATATTATACATTAATTTACAATATTGGAGGATGTATAGGATGCAAAAAAAGACTATCGAAGATTTAAGGGACAATCACTTAGAAGGTAAAAAAGTTCTGGTAAGAGTTGATTTTAATATTCCCTTAAATGAAGAATTAGAAATTACTAATGATACAAGAATAAAAGCCGCTCTTCCTACTATTAAATATTTGATGTCCCATCAAGCTAAAGTAATTTTAATGAGTCATTTAGGTCGTCCCAAAGGGAAAGTAATAGAAAAATTAAGATTAGACCCGGTAGCCAGTAGATTGAGTGAATTATTAGGCCGGAAAGTTAAAAAACTTAATGATTGTATCGGTGAAGAAGCAGAAAAAGCTGTTTTAAATATACAAAAAGGTGAAGTCATATTATTGGAAAATCTAAGATTTCATCCTGAAGAAGAAAAAAACAATCCAGAATTTGCCAAAGCACTGGCGAATTTAGCTGATATTTTTGTGAATGACGCATTTGGTACTGCTCATCGAGCTCACGCTTCTACTGTTGGTGTGGCCAGGATATTGCCATCATGTACTGGATTTTTAATGGCCAAGGAGATAGGGGTGTTGAGCAATTTATTGGAGAATCCCGAAAGACCCTTTGTGGTAGTATTGGGGGGAGCAAAAATATCCGGAAAAATTGAAATTGTTCAGAATTTATTATCTATCGCGGATAGAATATTAATCTCCGGAGGGATGAGTTATACCTGTTTGGCTGCTTTGGGTTATGAGGTAGGTAATTCACTGTTAGAAGAATATGACTTGGAAATAGTTAAAAACATGTTAAAAGGGGCAGAAGAAAAGGGCAACAAAATACTTTTACCGGTTGATTTAGTAATAACTAAAGAGATATCAGAAAAAACCGAAAGTAAACTGTTTAAAATAGATGATATCCCCAAAGATGGTATCGGGGTGGATTTAGGTGAAAGGTCTTTAGTTAAATTTGAGAAGGAAATTAAAAAGGCAAAGACTGTATTTTGGAATGGGCCAGTGGGAGTATTCGAGATAGAAAAATATGCCAAGGGAACAAATAGAATAGCAAAAATATTGGCAGATATGCAGGGGGAGGTTGTAACCATAATTGGCGGCGGAGATTCTATTGCCGCAATCGATAAGGCGGGATTAACAGAGAAGATGACTCATATCTCTACCGGTGGCGGAGCTTCTTTAGAATTTTTAGGCGGGAAAAAACTCCCTGGCATAGAGGTTTTACCAGAAAAATAAAAAATTATTTTAATCAAAATCGGAGGGTAGTTTTTTATTCATTCTTTTGGAATTGCTCCCTAATTCATTAAGGGACAGTTTTTGAATTTTTTGAGTCATTCTTTGCCAGTGAGTCCCTCTCCAGTAATATTTTTTACAAGAAGGGCAATAGACAAACTTATTTTGAGTTAAAAATACGTAAGGAGGTACATAATTTTTAACTTCTTTTTTATCGATGCCTTTGGTGGGGGTGTTGCATAGAGAACAACGAGAAAATATTTTTAAATTAAAATCAATTTTTAATTTTAACCCCTTTATTATTCCTAATAATTGTTCTTCCCAGTGGTCACTTTCTATAAATAGGAAATCACAGATATTCCGTCTTTTAATTAGATTAGCGTCTCTGGTGAGCAGTATTCTGCTCTCTTGCCGAGCAGTTAGGATGAGAGATAAATCATCATCGAAATAAGGATAAGTAGTATCGAAGCCTAAAATGCGCAGCCATTTAACTAATTTTCCCAACATTCTGTCAGCTATAAATTTTATTTCTTCATCTTTTATTTCTTCTATAAAATTATTTTTACTCATTTTTCTATATTAAACTCATTTTTAGAATATTTACGTTTTCTTTTTTAATTTATTTACCGTATAATTGTTAATTAGACAAAAAATTATCTCTAAATTATTATATCACGCTACTATTTAGTTAGCTAGTTAATTAGTCGTTAGTATACCGTATATCGTATGTCGTATATAGTATAGTAAAGAAAGAAGGAAAGAGGAAGGTAGCCAAAATAAAATATAGTGATAAACAATAAGTAATGTGTAACAAGTAATAAGTTTCGGGTTTCAAGTTGCAAGTTATGAGTTGAAAGTTCATTTAGTTATTTGGTTACCGGTTACCCGGTTTATCAGTTAGCCAGTTAAAATCAAAAGCTTTAAATAGACAACCAGATAACTAATTCTTAACGAGATAAGTTTTACGAGATACTAGATACGATTTTATTCTGGCTCCTAATTTCTTATTTCTTTACTAAATACTATATACTTATTCTTCTAGCTGTTATACGCTAAACGCC
>NMQN01000744.1 GCA_003575245.1 Candidatus Atribacteria bacterium 1244-E10-H5-B2
ATTATCATAAGAAAAGAAAGTATGTAACCGATGTTACCGATTTATTCTCCGGAGGTTTTAAATATGAATGTTTTATCAGATAATTTAAAAAGGTGCATTTTATTTAAGGATATAAAGTATGAAGATCTTTCTAATTTTTTAAATATGTTTAATTATACCATAAAAAAATATCCCGAAGGAAATGTTGTAGTTACTGAAGGTAGCAAGTGTGAAGAATTGGGAATTTTGCTGGAAGGTCTATTGGAGGTGCAAACCCTCTACCCGTCTGGTAAATTGTTGACCTTTTCCCAATTAAGGCCAGTGGAAATCTTCGGAGAAGCCATCCTCTTTTCCAAAGTAAATAAATTTCCGGCTACTATCGGGGCAATCAAAGACTCAAAGATTATGTTTATAAAGAAAGAAAATTTAATCAGCTGCCTAACCAATTGCCATAAGTTTATGGAGAATTTTTTAGAACTACTTTCTAATAAATTATTGATGTTAAACAAGAAAGTTAAGATGCTCTCCCTGGAAAATATCAGAAAAAAGATTGATAATTTTCTGATGGAAGAATATAAGAAACAAGGAAGTAATATTATAAAAGTATCCCTCTCCAGAAAAGAGATAGCCGAACATATGGGAATTCAGCGGCCTTCCTTGTCAAGAGAGCTAATTAAAATGAGAGATGCAGGAATTATTGATTTCAATAGAGAGGTCATTATAATTAAGGATATGGCAGCTTTGAGTAAACTTTAGCCATTCAAACATAAAGATTTATTTTAAAAAGAATAGGTTAAACCTATACTAATCATTCCCTTAGGCTTCTGTTGAGCTCCCTCAGAAACATTTGAACTAAAGAGGGTGTCTTCTTTGCCAAAATAAATTGCTGTACTAAGATTAAAACTTAGATTATTACTTAATTGATTACGATATCCGGGTATAATAATTATACTCCCATCATTTAGGCTGGAAATGGCCATTATATTAATTTGAGAAAATTCATCAATTCCGTAATTTACCATACCCAAAATTAACCCTATATTTTCATTTAAATTGTTGGTGACATTTCCTGCAAAAAAAGGGCCCAAAATAGAGGACAGATTATCTTTTTTTATGGATAAATATTCCAACTGAAAGTATATGCTATTTCCTGCTTTAAAAAAATAGCTATAATCACCACCGATTAGATAAGCTAAATCACCATTATCATTATCTTTAAAATAATATCCCAGGGCTCCATATACTCCTAATGGTCCCAAATCTCCTTTTGCAGTAAAACCTATTCTCTGGCTGGCCGGGATAATAGTTCCCATAAAATCTATTTCCGGTTCCCGAACATAATTCAGGGTAAGGTCATATCCTTCAATCATGGTTCTGCCCCTCAAGCCCCATTTAATATCCTGACTACCTTTAGGAAAAGCAGCAACTAATGATACACTTGAATTCCAATTCAGAGGGACATAGGCCTCTACCGCATCCTGGTATTTGGCGCCGGTCTCTTCGTCCATTACCATCGACCCTAAAGTAAAGTCAACCGGATTGAGCATCGAACCGAAAGACCAGGATATCGGTTGACGACCCAGGGTTAAATGTAATTTCTCAAATTTATGTTTAAGATAAAGTTTTTTAATTAGATAATCAAATCCTCCACTCATAGGATTATTAAATAAATATATTTCGGATTTGGCCTGAGTATTATTAATAGTCGGTAAAAATAATTCTAAATCCAAACTTTCCTGCAGATAACTAGAAATATTTCCTTCATTATCGATGATGTTTAATAGAGAAACAACGAGTTCCCCACCAATATCAACCTTGGCGGAAATTGAAATTGACCCCAAGAGGAAAAAAATTATAAATAGAATGGCGATATTAAAATATTTTTTCATAATCAATTTGATTTCCTTAATACAAAATTTAATATTATTTTGTGTGGTATTTTGGGTAGGGGGCGGATTCATCCGCCCCGAGTCTTTGCGGGCTCGATGAATCGAGCCCCTACTTTTAACTCTACTCATATCTATTTTCACTTTCAAACAGTTTATAAAAAAACTATCCCCTGTTACAAGTTCCGGATTCCCACTGGAGTTTATCCTCGCGATAGCGGGGACGGGAATGACAGAAAGAAAATACAGGAACGAAAAAAGAGAATATGGTAATAATAAAAAGTTAAGACAGAAATAACAAAAAGAAATAAACCAAGAATGACAGTTTTAACTTATCTCAAGTTCTGTAAGGTAAAAGTTCCTTCGGGAATTTCCGGATTAAAATCAATATTGGTAATTTTGAATCTGGTGTAAGTATCTTTTCTTAGTTTATTCTCCATAACCGAATCAATAGGAATCCAACGACCTTCAATCTCCTGCAATTCATTTACTTTGGTTTCTTTTAGTAGACGCCCGCTTTGAGCGTACAATTCTTCCTTCACACCAATAAATCTCTCTTTATCTATCCAGCTAACTCGACGATAGTAGGAAACTTTAACTCCTTCTCTGGCAATGCCCTCCAGCACATAACAGAGACGTCCTTCAATTTCTTCTTCACCGATAATTTTAAAATCATATAGATCGGTTAATTTGTCTGATTCCATTATATCTTGATAGGAAAAATCACTCCCCATCATCCCCTGGTTTAACATATGACCTGATATTTTGATGATTTCTTCCGCATCAGGGAAGAACATCCATAGGTCACCTTCTCTCTTAAGGAATTTTGTTCCTCTATCTACTGAATTCGTAAACTCTATAAGAGCATTTCTTTTATCGCTTAAAATAAGCATGGTTTTAGTTATTTTACGACCTCCGCTAACAATTATCATTTCCGCTTCCATTTGAGCTGTATCAAAATATTCATTATCATCTCTCTTGTTGATAATTTCTTCGGCGGTCATTTCTGCAACAGTTGTTATGATTAAACTTGAAAATAAAATCGATACAGTTATTCCAATTAATAAAAACCATTTAATTTTTTTCATCCTTAGCTCTCCTTTCTATTTTTCACCTCCCACCTTAATCCTCCCCCCCCCCTCAAGGGGGAGGAAAGCAGGATGGAGGACAATATGCTTATCCTATTTTTTATTGAGTTATTGTAGGGATCGGATTTATCCGACCCGTCTTTAGCGGGCCCGATGAATCGAGCCCCTACATATTACTCATCACTCATTACTTGGTACTTGTATTGTTACTCCTTACTCCTTACTCATTACTTATCACTTGTTACTCGTCACTTGTTTTATTAAATTTGTCTCAAGGCTTCGGTCGGTTCAAGTTTTGCGGCTTTTCTCGCCGGGATAACACAGGCAATAGTGGTAATGACTACCCCTAATACAAAGCAAAAAACAAGATTCTCCAAACTAAAGACAGTATAATAAATTGGGCTCATCAAAAAATCTGTGCTTTCTATTCCCTCAAAAGCCGCGGAATAGTCCATGCCGACAACAGAGAAAACTTTGGTCAGTATTCCACCCAGCACAGTACCAAGAGCACTACCAAGTATCCCAATAATTGCTCCTTCCATGGTAAATAGATACAATATTTCCCTACTTTTTAAGCCCAGGGCACTCATCATCCCGATTTCACGGGTACGTTCATTTATAATCATGATCAGTGTATTCACCAAAACAAAACAGGACAATATGATGATAAAAATATAGATAGAATTGTACATTTTAACTGCAAAGTCAAAAAGTTCAATTAAATCATAACCTTTATTCCAAAGCTGCAAGGTATATTTTCCAGACTCATCTTCATGGGAAAACAATTCATCGAGACCGGGTAAAACCGAAGCAGCTTTATCGTAATTTGAAGTAATCAAAAGTAATTCTGTTACCTCACCCGGCATCTCCAAAATCCTCTGGGCTTGACCCAATGGAAGGAAGAAAAGTCTATCATTCAGCGCCAGTATATCAGTTTGATATTTCCCGACAATCTGAAAAGTAGAACCTTTAAAGGAACCAAAAGGAGTCGTGTATAAAATGGTGACTTTCTCCCCCACTTCACGACCTATTTTTTCCAATAACCCGGCTCCCATAACAACTTCCTTATTTCCCTCCTGAACCATCCTGCCCTCGGTTATGTTTTCATCAATTCCCATAAATTTTATTTCCTCAAGGGGGTCAACGCCCCATCCCATCATACCGACTAATTCATCTTCCAGGCTGACCATGGCACCAAATTTAAGTCGCGGAACAACCTGTTCCACCCCTTCCACTAACTTTATTTTTTCACTCATCTCTTTATAGCCTTCACCATTAAACCCGTCTAAAGTATAATTTAAAGACATAAGACGCTCTTTTAATTTGTATTCCTCATCAATAACCCGTATATGTCCGGCTTTATAGTGGATATGATTTTCAAAAAAAGACTCTAACATCCCATTGATTAATCCGCGGGCAAAGACCACGGCTAAAATAGCAAATGCAATAGCAATAATAGAAACTGATGTTCTAATCCGGGATCTCGATAGATTTTTTTTAGCTAAATTCCATAAAAATTTCATTTTTTACCTCCTTATCGATGATAGATTGCTTTTACCGGATCTTTTTTAGCTGCCCAATATGCCGGCAATATACTGGATAACACTGCAACGATGACGCCTAAAATAAATAAAAAACTGAAAGCAGGATAATTCCAGGTTCCGTAAATTCTATCGAGAATGGGAATGCCATATGCAGAACCATCTCCGCCTATATAGCCTAAACTATATCCGTATTTCACCAACCCGCTCACACCTGCATATCCAAGTAAGCATCCGGTTAATCCACCGAGTATGCCTATACCGGTTGCCTCTACCATAAAGACAAAAACAATCTCCCACTCTCTCATTCCCAGGGCTTTCATCATGCCGATTTCTTCCGTTCTCTCCAGGGCAGACAGGATAACATTATTAATAATCCCCAGCATACCGATAAGAAGAACGATTGACAGGATAGCCCCGATTCCACCCTTTTTGGCAACACTTAAAGCGATGATGGATGCAGCAGATTCTTTCCAGGAATATGCTTTCAAATCCAGGTCTTTATTTTTAAAGCTATCCGTCAATGCTTTGGTGACTGTGTCCTCATCTCCGGAAACTGTTTTCAAGGCAAGCAGACTAACCCCGGTACCTACGTTTAATGCCTGCTGGGCAACATCTAAGGGAACAAAAACAATCCCGTTGTTAATCATCGGATTGGGAGCTCTTACCAGCCCAGCAATCTCCACATCGATGGTATTAAAGGTATCCTCTTTCGTCCTGACCAGAAGCGTAATGTAATCATTAACTTTTAAATCCATCAATTCGGCTAATCTTACTCCTATGACTGCTTTTGATTCGTCCGGGACAAACATCGAACCTTCAACGACATAATTTTGAGTAGCAAAAACCTGGTTATATTGCTCGATAGAGATACCCAAACCCAGGACCGCTACTTCATCAATCCCGTTATTAAGGTTGGCCCTAAATCTTAGTTCGGGAGATACTCCCAATACTCCATCTATATTTTTTATGCTTTCTTCTACATCCTGATTTAAATAAATTAAATTTTCCAGGGGCAGCTCTTCTCTGTCTTCCCAGTATTCAGGATAAGTCACCTGAATATTCCCTGTATCGTAATTCTTTATATTTTCAAAAGACATTTCTTCCATACCGTTCATAAGAGAATCCATAAGTAAATAACTGAAAAATGCAAAGGCAATCACCAGAATTGTAAGTGCATTTCTCCTTTTCTGACGAGTTAAGTTTTTTAGCCCGAGCTTAAAGCTAAACATCTTTTAATCCCTCCTTTTATCGGCAGAAATCATACCATCCTTAAGGTTAATAAATCTGCTAGCATATTTCATTACTGCAGGATCATGTGTGGAAAAAATAAAAGTGGTTCCTAATTCCTTATTCATTTTCCTCATAATGTCGACAACATCAGCAGCAGTTTCAGAATCAAGATTAGCAGTTGGTTCATCCGCCAGGATAAGCTTGGGTTCTTTCACTAACGCTCTGGCAATGGCTACCCTCTGTTTTTCTCCACCTGAAAGTTCATTCGGCCTTCGGGATTCCAATCCCTTAAGCCCTACTTCGGCTAACATTTTCAATACTTTCTCTTTCATTTGCGATTCCGAGGTATGGTCAGTCAATCTGATGGCAAACTCTACATTTTCATAGGCAGTCAATACCGGAATCAGGTTATAACTTTGGAATACAAAACCGATATTGTAGCGCCGCGTCATAGCGAGTTCTTTTCTGGAAAGATCACTTACTTTCTTGTCATTTAGGCGAATTTCTCCTTCCGTAGGGGTATCCAGACAACCTATCATATTTAAAAGCGTCGTTTTTCCTGAACCGGAAGGACCAAAAATAGTGGTAAATTCTCCCTGTTCTACTGTCAGGTCAATACCCCGCAAAGCCGGGACTTCTATTTTCCCCTGCTGATAAATCTTTTTCACCTTATTTAATTCCAATAAAGCCATTTGCTTTTCCTCCTTTACTAAATTCGAATACATTAATGATTCCTTTTTACATTTTAATTATTTATCCGGTGAACACATTTAAGATAATTCTCTTTCATTATTTTACTCTTTATTCCAATTTTTTTCACCTACCGATGATAAATTGCTTTTACCGGTTCTTTACGGGCTGCCCAGTAAGCAGGACCTATGCTGGAAAGTAAAGCAATAATTATTCCAAAAAAGAATACGAAAACAAAAGAAGAAAAATTCCAGACCCCATAAAGTTTATCAATTATCGGTATGCCATACATGGACATATCTCCGCCTATATAACCTAAGTCATATCCGTATTTAACTATCCACCATACTCCCGCAGCACCTAACAAGCAGCCGGTTAATCCACCGAGGATACCTAAACCGGTTGCCTCTACCATAAAGACTGAAACGATCTCCCACTCTCTCATTCCCAATGCTTTCATCATACCAATCTCTCTGGTCCTCTCCAGGGCAGACAGGATAACATTATTAATAATTCCTATCATACCAATCGTTAAAATGATGATTAATATAACCGCGGTTTCAGCATCTTGAGCAGTATTATTTAATATCACTATTTTCGCTGATTCCTTCCAGGAGTAAGCATAAATATTCAAGTTTTTTTCCTGAAAAATTTGATTAACCTTACTGATGGTTTGATTAATTTCTTTTTCCTTATTTGTTTTGACGACCATCATGCTAATGCCATTTTCCACATTCAATGCCTGCTGGGCAATATCCAAAGGAACAAAAACAATGCCATTATTAATCATCGGATTGGGCGTATACAGCAATCCTGCAATTTCTAAATCGATGGTATTAAAGGTATCCTCTTTCGTCCTGACCAGAAGTGTAATGTAATCATTAACTTTTAAATCCATCAGTTCGGCCAAGCTTACTCCTATGACTGCTTTTGATTCGCCAGGTACAAACATCGAACCTTCAACGACATGATTTTGAGTAGCAAAAACTTCATTATATTGCTCGATAGAGATGCCCATGCCCTGGATCGCTACCTCATCAATTCCGTTATTAAGGTTGGCCTTAAATCTTAGCTCGGGAGATACTCCCAATACTCCATCTATATTTTTTATGCTTTCTTCTACATCCTGATTTAAATAGATTAAATTTTCCAAAGGCAGCTTTTCTCTGTCTTCCCAGTATTTAGGATAAGCTACCTGAATACTCCCCGTATCGTAATTCTTTATATTGTTAAAAGACATTTCTTCCATGCCTTCCATCATAGAACCTATAAATAAATAGATAAAAAAAGCAAAGGCAATCACTAAAATAGTAATGAAATTCCTTCTTTTCTGGCGGGTTAAATTTTTCAAACCAAGCTTGATGCTAAACATCTTTTGCTTTTCTTCCTTTTCTAAATTCTCATTCTTTAATTATTTACTACAAACAACCTTTTTTCTTGACTAACTTTAATTATTTTTCATCTTTTTTTATTTTAAATTTCTCCAGAAGATTTTTTAACATACTTCGATCGACAATATTAATACTCCCCTTTTTGGCGCCTACAATTCTCTCTATACCATCTTCATAGATATCTATTTCTTTTTCCAATTTCTCTAAAATTTCAGGATTTTCATCCATTTCTAAAAAAAGTTTAGCTGTTGAATCACCTAAAATTTGAGCTAATTCAAAGATTAACCTTGCTGCTTTACGAGGAAAGGGGGTGTTAAATACTTTTTCTTCTACTCCTTGCTGGATAATTTTGGCAAATTCAGGTACTAACAGGTCTATATTACTCATATATATTTTGTGTCTAAGAATTATATTTTCATCTTTATATAGAACTTTTAAATACAATTTTATCAGGTCTATGTTTTCTAATTTTACATTGCGGGCAGTGATATAGGCTCTATTCAATTTTGTAAGGGCATCTAAATCTGTTCTTTCTGTTATCTTTTTTATTTCTGATAGAATCTGATTAGTTATTCTTTTAACTAATTTATCCATTAAATCTTCT
>NMQN01000539.1 GCA_003575245.1 Candidatus Atribacteria bacterium 1244-E10-H5-B2
TCTTTCATCTCCCGAATGACTAACTTATCAATCTTTGCAGGACCCTTATTTTCAGATAATTCGGTGCCCCATTTATAAACAGGGTTCTTTTTAAGAATTACCCGATCATCCATAATCCATTCATCCAATATAAAGGCTCCGGTTCCTACGGCATATTTAATTCCGAAATCTTCACCATATTTTTCTATAGCTTCTTTGCTGGGAATGGTCATGTAGGTAGAAGATAAATTGAAGAGTAAGTTTGGATCAGGATATTCCATATGGAAAGTTATAGTGTAAGGGTCTTCAACGGTGACCGATTTAATTGACTGAACCATGTAGTCACTTGGGCTTTCTCTCATCTCTTCAATAAACCATTCAACTACATCGGCATTAAATTCCGAGCCATCATGAAATTTAACTCCCTCTTTGAGGTTAAAAGTCCAGGTCATGGCATCCTCGCTCATTTCCCAGGAAGAGGTCAGGGCGGGATAATATTTTCCATCAAATTCACTCATCTCGACCAGACCTTCGTAAATAACGTTAATTGCGAGTGTTCCCCATTTTATTTCAAGAGGATTCAAGGTAGTTACGCCTTTGGCAGCAGGGTCAACAACCACTACCAGTTCTTTTTCTGATGCCGCAAGGGAAAATGTTCCGGTCAATGCCACCAAAAATACAATTAATAATAAATAAATAGTTAACTTTTTCATTTTTATTTTTCCTCCTATTAATTTTTTAATTCTAATTGAAATACTTACATTATTACCAATCTTTTATTTTACATCACCTCCAATTTTCCATCATTTTTACTGAGTACAACTGCCTATATGATAATTTTATATAAAGTATTTAAATGTGATGGAATATTTATTATTAAAAATTTTCAAACTATTAAATAGGTATATAGGGGCTATAAAGAGGTTGTAAGAGATCTTCCTTACCATTCTCTATAGGAAAATTTAGATAATTTAATAATAGCTAAGTTTCATTAGGTTTTCTTATCATATACCAGGGTTTTACCGGTTTAGCCATTTTCATTCTGATAATTTGTTTAGCATGGGGAGCAACTTCTATCTCTTCCCCATCTTCATCCCACATTTTCTCGATTTTCTGGGTAAAAAAATCATCATCCGGACCAAATATTTCAATTTCATCTCCTACAAATATCCTATTCTTCTGTTCTATAGTTGCTATCTGATTGCTTGTATTATAATCAAGTATCAATCCGGCGAAATCGTAAGTCTTGATATAAGCACTGCTATCGTACCTTTGTTCCTCGCCGCCTGGTTTAGCAAAGTAAAATCCGGTAGTAAAATATCTATAACTTACTTTTTTTATCTCATCTAACCATTTTTCAGCACCAAAATATTCCTTCTGTTTTGAAAAATAACTATCAATAAGATGCCGATAAGCTTTGACCACGGTAGCCACATAATATGAACTCTTCATTCTCCCTTCAATCTTAAAAACGGAAATCCCTGCTTCTATCAATGAAGGCAGGTGCTCTATCATACACAAGTCTTTGGAATTAAAAATATAAGTTCCTCTTTCATCCTCAAATACCGGAAAATATTCCCCCGGTCTTGTTTCTTCCATAAGATAATATCTCCATCTGCAGGAATGGGCGCAATCCCCCCTATTGGCATCCCGACTTACCATATAATTACTTAACAGGCATCTGCCCGAATAGGAGATACACATAGCTCCATGTACGAATGTTTCAATTTTCATATCCGTAGGGGATTTTTTTATTATTTCTTTTATCTCCTCCAGGGATAATTCTCGAGCCAGAATTATTCTTCTAACCCCCTGTTCATACCAGAAATTCACCGCTGCATAATTAGTGGTACTTGCCTGGGTACTTAAATGAACTTCCATCTCCGGGATAATATTCTTAACTATCTTTAGTACCCCCGGATCTGAAATTATTACCGCATCTAAATCCAGTTCCTTTAATTTAGCCACATATTTGGGTAATCCTACCAAATCTTCATTGTGAGGTATTATATTAAGAGTCAGGTAAACCCTCTTCCCTCTATCATGTGCAAATTTTATCCCTTCTGCTAATTGCTTCAGAGTAAAGTTTTTTGCTCCTGCTCTTAATCCAAAATTCTCGCCACCCAAATATACTGCATCAGCCCCATAAATAACTGCCATCTTTAACTTTTCTAAATTACCAGCCGGGGCCAACAACTCCGGTCTTTTCATCTTTTATCTCCCATTAATTAAAGTAACTTTCCCATTTTTTTATTATTTTGCTTTTAAATTTTAAAAAATATACTATAATGATACCATAGTTTTGGTCAATTAACCTAATAAGCCGTGAGAATATGGTATCGAGTATCGGGTATCGAGTATCGGGTATCGAGTTAAGAAAGAGAAAGAAAAGATAGAGATAAGTTTACACTAACGAGAGAAGGTGAAAAAATGAAGGTAAAAAATCTTTTAAATAATTTAGATAAAATTGCCCCTTTTTTCTTACAGGAAAGTTTTGATAATAGCGGAATTCAATTTGCTAACCTTGACGCCCCTATAATAAAAATATTACTATCTTTAGATGTAACTCAGGGTGTCTTGGATGAAGCTTTAGAAAATAAGGCAAATTTAATTATTGCCCATCATCCTCTTCTCTTTTCTCCTCTAAAGCAAATTACTAAACAAAAAAATCCCTTGCTATATCAGGTCATCACAGGTCAAATCAATCTTATGGCTATGCATACCAACTACGACCTGGCTGAAAATGGGCTAAATGATTACGTAGCTAATTTATTAGAAATAAAGAAAATTTCTCCTCTGCAGGGCAGTTCAGAAAAGGTTTTTAAATTTGCAGTATATGTCCCCGTAAAACATGCCGATAA
>NMQN01000425.1 GCA_003575245.1 Candidatus Atribacteria bacterium 1244-E10-H5-B2
GACATAACATTTCTAGCTGTCTTATTTAGGAGTAAGTTATGTCAAATGTTGAGACCTGACCCCAATTAAACCAATTAAACATTGCCTTCCAGAGACCATGAAACCCATATTCTTTAAGGGAATTTTGCTCTATTTCTAATTATTTATCTTCACCTCCCTTTCCTTTTAAAAATAAACTATCCTCTAAATTAATCACCTCTAAAGGAATTTCCTGTTTTTTAAATCTATTTGCCCCTCTTTGTGTGACTATTAATGTACCGGGGTTATTGAAAATGATTCCAGAGACCATACATGCTTTTCCCTTTATCAACACAATCTCAACTTTAGCATCATCCGGATCAAAAATAGTAATATCGGCATCTGCTCCGATAGATAAATGGCCTTTATTCTTCAACCCCAGCATTCGTGAAGGAGTTAAACTTATTTTTTGGACCAGTTCACTTAAAGTCAAAGCACAAAAACGAACTAACGGTAGCCCATGAGAAAGAATACAATTTCTTGGAATTACTCCTCCATCACTGCTAATAGCATCTATAACGAAATTGCCTTTTTTGTCTCTTTCTGTTGCACATACCTGAGCAGATCTCCTACGATTAATGGGAAAACAAATACCCACCTTATACTTGTGTTCTTTCCAATAATTAATTGCTTCATCGCCATAAATATATTTCATTTTGCTACCCCGTAAAGCATATGCGCCAGCATATTTTACCCGGAGAGCTTCTTCTAAACCTTCTTTGCTTACTTTATATCCGTTAGCTTTTAAAGAATTACGCAATACATAGCTTATAGGTACACCATTTTTATCAATTCCCCCATAACAACCATTATGTAGGGCTAAATGACTCTCAGAAATAATATTAGGAGATTTTTTAAGAATATCCATAATTATTTTAAGTTCTAATAAAGGGTCTTCTATATAACCACGACAATAAGCATTAACATGGGCGACATGCAAGGGTTTTCCTTTAGTTAGTTTAACCGCCTCTTCAACTCCTTGTATGTTACTACCGGTTTCAGTGGTTCCTACATGAAACCCCATGTAACCTTTCTCTTGGTGAGTTATTTGGAAAATATTATAAGTAGCTTCAGGAGTAAGTGGATAATGCCCTCCCAATATTTTTATTCCAATTGCTCCACTATCTAAATTTTTATTGATAATTTTTTTTAATTCTTCAATGGGAGGATTTTTACTCTTTATGCCATTCTCGGGATAGATTGCTTCTAAAACTGCTACATTAAGCCCACATCCGTATTTAACTATCTCCTGCTTAATTACTTCTATGGGCCCTTCAAAATCAAAAGCAGTAGTCACTCCGGTGTCTATTAACATTCGATAACCTGCCCCCTTAGCAGCCGGTCTGGCAATATGACAATGAGTGTCTATTATTCCGGGAATAATTACTTTTCCAGATATATTAATTACTTGTTCGGCTAAATAGTTATTTATTTCCTTAGAGACTTCAGCAATCTTATCTCCTTTTATGGCTACATCGCCAATAAAATCTTTATTGTTGGCAGGGTCAACAATTCGCCCGTCTTTAAATAAAAAATCGTATTTCATCATAAGCCACACTTTCTTAATTTTTTTAATTTTTGTTAATATGTTTAATTTTTCTTTTATATTTACTATACTACAAATTATTCAAAAATCCTTTTTTTATAAAGAAAAAATACGACAGAGAACGAATTTTTGCCGTATTTTATTTCTATAATTTTTTATTTTTAAGGATATTAGTAGCAGCACAGCGTGCTGTGTTGAACAAGAAAACATGGCACGCCGTGTTTCTACAAAATTCCAGGAACGCGGTACATCGTATTTCTGTTAGCTTGAATCTTATTCTCCGATAATCTTTACCAATACTCTTTTGCGTCTTCGGCCGTCAAATTCTCCATAAAATATCTGTTCCCATGGTCCGAAATCTAATCTGCCAGCAGTAACTGCCACCACTACTTCCCGACCCATTACCTGTCGCTTTAGATGGGCATCACCATTGTCCTCACCAGTTCTATTATGAAGATACTGAGAGGTTGGTTCATGAGGAGCAAGTTCTTCCAACCATCTTTTATAATCTTCATGGAGTCCTCCCTCATCATCATTAATAAAAACAGAAGCAGTAATGTGCATAGCATTTACCAGACATAAACCTTCTTTTATTCCGCTTTCGTGTAAGGCTTCTTCCACTTGATTAGTAATGTTAATAAAGGCTACTCTTTCCAAGGCATTAAACCATAATTCTTTTTTATAAGATTTCATAAATATTCCTCCTTATTTACTACATAAAATGGAGAGGGCGATGCAATTTAATTTCACATCACTCTTATCTGCTCTGGAGGGTATTATTACCGGAGCTTTAGTACCCACCAATGTATGTCCTGTCTGATAATTGGCGTAATAGGTAAGCGCTTTGCCAAAGATATTTCCGGCAGCAATATCGGGAACAATTAGAATATCAGCTTTTCCTGCCACCGGTGAAGTAATGCCTTTTTTCTGGGCAGCAAATTCTGAAATGGCATTATCTAAAGCCAGCGGCCCATCGATAATACAGCCGCCAATCTGTTTTCTTTCATTCATTTTGGAAATCATCCCTGCCTTGATGGTCTCTTCCATATCAGGATTTATGGTTTCCACAGCAGCAAGCAAGGCAACTTTGGGAGTCTTTATCCCCAGCTTGCAGGCAACTTCCACAGCATTATTTATAATAGCCACTAAAGTCTTCACATCCGGTTTGAGGTTTACTCCACCATCGCTCATTAATACGAATTTAGAATTTTTTTCTCTTTTATCTTCAAAGACAAAAACATCGCTAACAATTTTATCTGTCCTTAAACCGGATG
>NMQN01000685.1 GCA_003575245.1 Candidatus Atribacteria bacterium 1244-E10-H5-B2
CATCATTTTCAAAAAATCAGAGAAACGGTAAAGACGTAATAGATATTAAATTTTGAAATTATTTAGGTGGATTTTCCCCTGCTCCGGGAATAAAGATTGAAAGTAAGTATTAAAGTTCATCAATAGCTTTTTTAAGAGTTATTATATCTTTCCAGGTTAGGTCTTTAGGGCTGCCCGGGTAAGTTGCTTCGTTTCTTAATAAATAGCTGGGATGAAACATAGGAAATATCTTTATCCCTCCTAACCAGTCAAACCACTGTCCTCGAATTTTAGTGATTCCTTGAGTGATTTCTAAAAGATATTGAGTGGGGACATTACCCAGAGTAACAATAATTTTGGGATTGATTAAAGCAATCTGGGTTTCTAAATAAGGAAAACAAGTTTCTATCTCGCTTTTCGAAGGGTTACGGTTTCCCGGGGGTCTGCATTTTGTCATATTGGTAATAAATATATCTTCTCTTTTTATATCAACTGATTGCATAATTTTAGTTAAAAGTTGTCCTGCTTTGCCCACAAAGGGAATACCTTTCAGGTCTTCCTCTTCTCCCGGTGCCTCTCCGATAAATATTACCTTAGATTTTGCATTTCCTTCCCCGGGAACAACCTTGGTGCGAGAAAGATACAAAGGACATTTTTCACAATTTTTACATTCTTCTGCTACTTCTTCTATGGTAAGTGGATTAATATTTTTAGACATCAATTTTACTCCCCTTTATTTTAATTATTGAAGTAAACATTAATGAAAAGAACTACTAATAATTATTTTAGGTAATTAATTATCTTTAAATTTTTATAATTTTACCATTTTCTTATACTTTTTAGCAAGCAATTAAGAGGGAAGGCCAGAGAAAACCCCAAGCTGAACAAACTCCATTTAAATAAAACTTTCCTCAAAAAGAAGGATTTTTAAAACTTAAGAATCAGGGGGGACATTCTTCTTTTGGAAAATGGGGACTGGCTACTTTTTTGATTTAAAAAGGTCTGTCCCTTTTTTCCAATACTCCCGCAATTAATGCTAGGCGAAAAGTAAAGTGTGTCCCTCTATTATTTTTTTCCCAAAAAAGAAGGATTTTTAAAAGTTATGTTGTATACTTAATATACAATAGGTGAAATATTTTACTTAAATAAATATTTTATATTTCTATAACTTTAAATAAAATTTAATATCATAACCTGTATGAAGGTAACAGGAGAGACTTTTTCTTTCCATCATAAAAGAGAAGGAGCCGAAGAGGTAAGATACCAAAAGTATTGAAACTTTCAGGCAAAAGGACTGTTACCGGACAGAACTCTGGAGAGCTTTATACAAAGAAGCACCGAAGGGGCAATTCCTAAGCTTTAGGAAAACCCATGCAGAGTTTACTAAAAGAGCTATTCCCTAATTACATAGGAAGAATCTCTCAGGTAAAAGGACAGAGTAGGAAAATAATATAATTATTTTCTTATTCTGTCCTTTTTTATTTACTTATTCGGAAAAATACTTTTAAAGCTAAAATGGAGGACGGTCCTTTGACAAACACATTAAATGCAAAATATATTAAAGCAGTGGATATAATATAATTTTCTTAATTCACAAAGAAGGAGGTGATATTATGTCTGAACCAGAAGCTCCATATTATTATAAGGTTGGTAGAGATACATATCACTGGGAAACATCTTGTACTAAAAATAATTATCCTGATCCAGGATGGAAGAAAACTCATACAAAACCTTCTGGAAAAGAACAGTGTAATGAATGTAAGAGTAAATAAACATTGCATAGTAGGTATCCGCAGTTTTAATATTTTTCTAATTTCCGGACAGATAGTAATCAAATCTTTTCACACATATCTTAAAAACAATTAGAAAGTGTGTCAGAGGACCGTTGTCCGTGCGGCCGGGCTTAGGTCGTGATATTTAGCAGGTGGAAATCCTGCCTGGTAAGATTAAAGCCGAACCGTAAGTTGCGAGCCTTGGAGTCTTTTGGAGTAATCCATAAGACTTAAGCATAGACAGTTGGGTAATTGGGAATAAATTGAGCTAGTACAACACATCCCATTTTCTTAGACAATTAATATTTTATTTTTAAATTAGACAAGGGAAGTTGTACCAAGTCAATAATTCGGTAACTTTTCGCGGAAAACCTATAGGATCTGAGGAGTTTTTTAACCAGATAATCGAGGCTTTAGGTATTATTAATTATGAAAGAAAATGCTTTATCATGGATTCAAAAATGCTTAGGAGAATGAAAAATACGGCACATCATATAACTGCGTGTTTGCGACGCTTCGCTGAATGCCTTTGGGACTTCGCAAACACGCAATCCGTTGTGCGAAATTTAAATAGTCAAAAAATATAGGAGGAAATGAATCATGTCACAAACTTTTCTACTACCGCCTGTCTCTGCAGTTCGGATGGTTTGGGCCCGCACCGGAATGTTCTCCGATGATGAACACTCTAAGATTTCCGCTGTTTTGACAGAAGCGGCATTGAAAAACATAAGAGAGCGGGCAGAAGCCGATGATAAAGAAAGGAAATATGTCAATAGCGCCATAGCTACTATGGATGCCACATTACGCAGCTTGGATATAATTCACAAGGGGCGTGAACTTAATTTTGAAGAAAACGAAAAATTAAGAAAAGCCTATTTGGATTCGGTAAAGGAGAACCTTGAGTTCGGGAAGAAAGCGGGAGACTTTTTAAAATCACTGCCTGCTATGGTAATAGGTGGTGCTGGGGGCATTACCGTCGCTCAATACTTTACGATTTCTGATATCAATTTATGGGCAATTGGTTTAGCTCTTGCGTCAATTGGCTATATAGTCAACCTGGAAGTTGTAAGGCTTATGCGCAAGCGT
>NMQN01000161.1 GCA_003575245.1 Candidatus Atribacteria bacterium 1244-E10-H5-B2
AGAGGTTAGATATAAAAGGAGGATAAATAAATGGCAAAACAATTTTTGTTTGATGAAGATGCAAGAAGAGCCTTAGAAAAAGGTTCGAGAACTTTATCTGATAGTGTAAGAATTACTTTGGGTCCTAAAGGAAGAAATGTAGTTTTGGATAAAAAATTTGGTTCCCCCACCATTACTAATGATGGTGTTACTATTGCTCGAGAGATTGATGTTGAGGACCCCTTCGAAAATATGGGAACTCAGTTTGTTAAAGAAGTAGCTACTAAGACTAACGATATTGCCGGGGACGGTACTACCACAGCAACTGTTTTAGCTCAAGCAATTATTCATGAGGGCTTGAGAAATGTAGCCGCAGGAGCTAACCCCATCATGGTAAAAAGGGGAATAGATAAAACTGTAGAGAAAGCAGTTAGCGAAATTAAAAAGTTAAGTAAAGAAGTTAGCGATAAGGAATCTGTGGCTAATGTTGCTTCAATTTCAGCCGCTGATAGAGAAATTGGAAATATAATAGCAGATGCTATGAAAAAAGTAGGAAAAGATGGAGTAATAACCGTAGAAGAGTCTAAGACCTTAGGGACTACCTTAGAGGTAGTAGAAGGAATGCAGTTTGATAAAGGATATATTTCTCCCTATATGGTAACAGACGCAGAAAGAATGGAAGCAATTCTCGATGATCCTTATATCTTAATAACTGATTCCAAGATAAGCAATATGAAAGGGTTATTACCTATTTTAGAGAAAATTGCTCAAGCGAGCAAGCCTTTGCTTATTATTGCTGAGGATATCGAAGGAGAAGCTTTGGCTACTTTAGTAGTAAATAAAATTAGAGGAACCTTAAATTGTGTTTCTGTGAAGGCACCCGGTTTCGGGGATAGAAGAAAAGAGATGTTAGCTGATATTGCTACACTTACCGGTGGACAGCTAATTTCTGAAGAATTAGGACTTAAATTAGAAAACACAGAAATAAAAATGTTAGGGTCTGCTCATCAAGTGAAAATAAATAAAGAAGAGACCATAATAGTCGGAGGAAAAGGAGATACAAAAGAGATAAAGAAAAGAGAAGCTCAAATTCGAATCCAAATGGATGAAACTACCTCTGATTACGACCGGGAAAAATTACTGGAAAGATTAGCGAAATTAGTTGGCGGAGTAGCCGTTATTAAAGTAGGTGCTGCCACTGAAACTGAACTTAAAGAGAAGAAACATCGAGTTGAAGATGCCCTGTCTGCAACCAAAGCAGCAGTAGATGAAGGCATTGTTGCTGGCGGTGGAGCAGTATTATTAAATATTATTCCCCCATTACAGGATTTGAATTTAGAAGGCGATCAACAGATTGGAGCAAAGATTATTATAAAAGCTTTAGAAGCACCCACAAAGCAGATTGCTACCAATGGTGGTTATGAAGGTTCGGTAATTGTAGAAAAATTAAAAGGCAAAGAAAATGGCATTGGTTTTGATGTAAATACTGGAGAGTTTGTGGATATGATAAAAGTGGGAATTGTTGATCCAGCTAAGGTTACCAGATCTGCCTTACAGAATGCAGCCAGCATAGGTGGAATGATTCTTACTACCGAATGTTTGGTTACCGATAAACCCGAAGAAAAGAAAGATATGCCGGCTATGCCCCCAGGAGGAATGCCAGGTGGAATGGGTGGAATGTACTAAGTAAGTTAACAATAAAATAATATAAACCATAAAAAAGACCTCTATATTTTAAAAAGAGAAAAAAGTATAGAGGTCTTTTAATGATTAAATTGAATAAAAAATGGCATCTTGATTAAAAAATCAAAATGCCATTTTTTTGTTTAAAAAATATTTATTCTAACGGTTTAATAATTCTGGGTTAGAAAAATAATCTTTAAGTTCTTTGGCCATTACACCGCTTAAGAAAACTAATCCGATCAAATTGGGGATAGCCATTGCTCCATTAAGTGTATCAGTAAGCAACCATACAAATGGAACTTTTACTACAGCGCCAGCGAAGGCAACTGCAACAAAAAGCCAGGCATAAGGTTTAACTACAGCAGGTCCAAAGATGTAGCGGGCACATTGTTGTCCATAGTAACACCAGGTAATAAGAGTAGAATAACCGAACAATAAGGAACCGAGTGCCACAATAGGTCCACCTAATCCTCCTAAAACAGCAGTAAATGCATGAGCAGTAAGAGCAGTACTGGTAAGACCTGTTCCTAAAGCCCCAGTCATAACAATAACAAGACCGGTCATAGAACAAACAATCAGAGTATCAATCATAACTCCGACCATAGCAATGGTTCCCTGGCGTGCCGGATGAGGAGTCTTGGCAACGGCATGTGCCATACTTGCACTACCTAAACCAGCTTCATTGGAGAATATTCCTCTTGCTACCCCAAATCTCATTGCTTGAGCTACAGTAGCCCCAGCAAATCCACCAAAAGCAGCCCTTCCTGTGAAGGCAGATCCAAATATTTCTTTAACTGCCCAGGGAAGCATATTAATTTTAGAAATTATTATAATCATTGCTCCAATGATGTAAAAAATAGCCATAAAGGGGACCAATTTTTCGGTAACTTCACCGATTCTTTTGATTCCACCTACTACAACTATCCAGGTTAAAAAGGCCATTACAACCCCTGTAACTATGACAGGTATATTAAATACACTATTCCCTACCAGAGCCATAGAGTTAGTTTGTACCATATCTCCGATTCCAAAGGCACAGATTGCACCGAAAAAGGCAAAGAGCCAACCCAACCATGCTTGGCCTAGTCCTTTTTTGATGAAGTACATCGAACCACCGGCAAATGCTCCGTCTTTATCTTTTATTCTAAATTTTACACCGAGAGTAGCTTCACACATTTTAGTACACATTCCGACTAAAGCAGTAAGCCACATCCATACTAATGCCCCAGGGCCTCCAGCAGCAACCGCAGTGGCTACTCCGGCAATATTACCATTTCCTATAGTTGCAGCAAGAGTTGAAGTAAGTGCCTGGAAAGGAGTAATTTCTCCTTCATTTTTTGCAGAATCATCTTTTTTAAGAGCACCTTTAAAGATAAGTTTTATGGCATAACCAGTATGTCGGAATTGTGGAAAACCTAACCTGAGAGTTAGAAAAACTCCCGTTCCCACCAATATTATCATCATTGGCGGTCCCCAAACAAATGAATTAATTACGTCTAATAAATCCATTATGGCAGTCATATAAAACCTCCTTGATTTTTAAAAATGTGATATATTTTTTAAATATCTACAATTAAATTAACAATTTTGAGATAAAATTAACTATTTAGTTATGAAAGATTATGCGGGATGGTTATTGAATATACTATCACCTCCTTAAAGGATTAATAAAATGCTGTTTTTTCCATTGAATCACCTCACGATCTCTATAAATATTTTTGTGAGTATCATTTTAATGTTTTAGTTAATATTAATTATATACTACAAAAAAAATTAAAATCCTTCTTTTTTTAGAAAAAAATTGAATTTAATTATTTTTTTCTTATCTTTTATTAAATGGTGGTAAAAAAGGTGTCCCTACAACTTCCGCTTCAACCTCTCTATTTCTAATGACTATATCTATTTTACTACCTTTTTCAGTATAAGGAAGGTCCAAGATAGCCATAGCATACACCTTTTTCAAAGAAGGACAATAATTGCCGGAGGTAACGTATCCGATTTTATTGCCATTTTTTCTAACCTCCATTTTGTTTCTGGGAATACCACCTTGAGGTACATAAAGACCTACTAACTTTCTGGTAGTTCCCTTCTCCTTAATCTTAAGTAATGCATCTTTTCCTATAAAATTTCCTTTGTCAAGTTTTACCGTCCAACCCTGACCACTCTCTAAGGGGTTTACAGTTTCATTGATATCATTTCCGTAAAGCCAATAGCAGACTTCAAATCTGGTTGTATCTCTTGCTCCTAATCCACATGGTTTTATGCCAAATTTTTGGCCTTCTTTGAGAATACCTTGCCAGATGTCTATGATATCTTCAGATCTAAAGGAATAAATCTCAAAACCATCTTCTCCGGTGTAGCCAGTTCGGGAAATAAGAATTTTTTTACCGAATAATTCTCCAATTATAAATTTAAAACGTTTCAACTCGTTAAGGGAGATACCTCCTTTTACTAAAGGTTCTAAAAGTTTTAATGCATCTGGACCTTGAACGGCTACTTCTCCATAATTCCGACTTTTATTAGAAATTTCCACTTCAAAATTGCCTTTATTTTTTACAATCCAATCATAATCTTTAATTGAATAATTAGGCGAGGCGTTTACTACCAATAATACAAAATCATCTTTTATTTTATAGACAAAGAGATCATCAACCTGGCCACCATGAGGATAACATAAAGGAGAATATTTTATATCTCCGTCTTTTATCTTCATTAACGAATTGGTTACCAGATAATCAGCAAAGGGAAGGGCATCTTTTCCCTGCAATTCTATTTCTCCCATATGAGAAACATCAAAGATGCCAATTTTTTCTCTTACTGTAAAATGTTCTTCTATAATACCTGTGTACTGTACAGGCATATCAAAGCCATCGAATGGTATCATCCGTGCCTTTAATTTTAAGTGTTCCTCATGGAGAGGAGTTAATAATAGTTCTTGTTCTTCCATTTTTTAAACCTCCTGATTAAAAATCAATATCTTTTTCTTGGTATTTTAGTTCATCTTTTATTTTTAATTCATCATCATAAGTCAAAATTGATCTCTTTATAGCTAAGGCGTCATTAGTCCTTCTAATAGGAGTATTATGAGGAGCAGTGGTTAACAATTCAGGGTTTGTCTTAGCTTCGTCAGAGATTTTTATCATAATTTCAATAAATTTATCCAGCATTTCTTTGCTTTCTGATTCAGTTGGTTCCACCATTATAGTTTCTTCAGCATAAGGTTCAAAATGAGGGAAATAAATGGTAGGTGGATGCATGCCATAGTCCATTATTCTTTTGGCAATGTCTAAGGTTTTTACCCCATATTTTTTATACTCTCTTCCGGTAACTGTACATTCGTGTCCACAATAACGGTCATAAGCTGGTTTATAATACTTCTTCAATTTAGCTAATACATAATTGGCATTAATTATACTTATTTCTGAAGTGTTATAAAGACCATCCGGTCCCATACTAAGAATCCAGACATAAGTTTTTACCAAAACCGAGAAATTAGACCAGAATGCCCTTACCATACCGATGCTTTTTTCTCCTGAATCTGATAGATAATATTTCTTCCGGGCAGAATTAAAAGTAACATTGGGAGTGGGAAGATAAGGAATAAGGACTTTTTTTACTCCAATTACTCCTGCACCGGGGCCACCCCCTCCATGGGGAGTAGAAAAAGTTTTATGCAGGTTAAGATGAACTACATCGAAGCCGGCATCTCCGGGCTTGATGATCCCCAAGGAGGCATTAAGATTAGCTCCGTCATAATAGAGAAGGCCACCTTTACCGTGGATAATTTTTTCAATTTCTTCTATCCCTTCATCGTATAATCCTACAGTATTGGGATTGGTTAACATTAATCCGACCGTATCTTCGTCCATCAGTTTTGCTAATTCTTCAAGGTCGACTGTTCCCTTTTCATTTGATTTTACTTCAACAACTTGAAATCCACCCATAGCGGCTGAAGCAGGATTTGTACCATGAGCAGAATCGGGAATTAGCATCTTATGTCGGATGTCTCCGCGATCTACAAAATATTTTCTCATAATGAGAATGCCGGCAAGTTCACCGTGTGCTCCCGCAGCAGGAGCCATAGTATATTCATCCATACCGGTTATTTCACATAGTAATTTATTTAAATCATAGATAATCTCTAAACAACCCTGCACGGTCTCTTCAGAGGCTAAAGGGTGGGCGTAGATAAAATTACCCAAAGAGGCTAACTTCTCATTAATTTTGGGATTATATTTCATGGTGCACGAACCTAAGGGGTAGAAACCATCATCAAGGCCGTAATTTAATTTAGAAAGTTTAGTAAAATGCCTAACAACATCTACTTCAGAGACTTCACTAAGTAATTTTTTATCTTTACTAATAGCATATTCAGGTAAACATTCTTCAATTTTAATATCATCAAATAAATCTTGAGGTAGGGAATAACCATCTCTACCTTTTATATTTTTTTCAAATATTAATTTCATATTTATTTCTCCTTATTCTGAAAGAATTTTAGCTACTAAGTTTAAGTTATCCCTGCTCAATACTTCAGTAACGGCAAAGAGTAGAACATTATTTAAATTTTCCTCTTGATAAAATTCGCAAATCTTGAGAGGGGGAATAAAGTTGTTTCCCAAAAGTTTTTTATTTATAGAAGAGATGTCATCTTTGCTCTTCAATAAAAACTCGTTATAGAAAGGACAATTAAATACTCTTTCAAATTTTCCGGTTTGCAATAATAAATTCTCTAAATAATGAGCAGACTTAGTATTAAGAAGAGAAATTTGATAAAGACCTTCAGTTCCCATTATAGAAAGGAAAATATTAGCAGCCAGAACATTCAAATTATGGTTAGTGCAGATATTAGAAGTTGCTTTTTCCCTCCTTATATCTTGTTCTCGAGCTCGCAAAGTCATTACAAAAACACGCTTTCCATCAACATCTACTGTTTCCCCTACAATTCTTCCGGGAATCTGTCTGATATACTGTTTCCTGGTTCCTAAATAAGCATTATAAGGACCACCATAATTTAAATCCATCCCAAATGATTGGGCATTACCAGCCACGATATCAACCCCCATCTCTCCGGGAGCTTTTAAAATTCCCAAGGACATACTTTCCACAATTACGTTTATTAACAGTACACTTTTAGAATGCACTATTTCGGAAATTTCTGCCATATTTTCTATGCCACCAAAGAAATTAGGACTTTGAATAATTATTGATGCTACATCTTCCCCAATTAAGATTTTTAATTTTTCCATATCAACCAAACCGTTTTTATAAGGTAAATCAATAATTTCTGTTTCATGAGGAGCTAAATAGGTTTTAACTGTTTCTCGATAATGAGGATGAAGTAAATTCGATACAATAATTTTATTTTTATGAGTTAACCTCAGGGACATCAAAGCTGCTTCAGCAGTTGCTGAGGCACCATCATAAATAGAGGGGATTATCACCTCCATCTTGGTAAGCCGGGAAATATAGCTCTGGTATTCGAATATAGATTGCAAGGTACCTTGACTCAATTCAGGTTGATAGGGAGTGTAGCAGGTCCAGAATTCTTCTCTCTGTAGAAGAAATTTTACTGCTTCCGGGATAAAATGACGGTAGGAGCCAGCACCTAACAAAGGTTTCATCGAGTAGAAATCAGCATTCTTCTTAGCGATACGGTAAATTTTATCTTCTAATTCGCTTTCTGACATTGCCTCCGGAATATTTAATTTATCTTTTAATCGAAGGCTTTGGGGAACACTTTTAATTAAGTCTTCGAAAGAGGAAACCCCAATATCTTTCAGCATCTCCTCTTTCTGTTCTATGGTAGTAGGAATGTATCTCATATTTATTACACCTCTATTCTTTTCTATATTCAGAGTATTCTTGGTCGTTCATCAGATTTTTTAATTCATCCTTATTATCTATATTTATTTTAGCAATCCAACCTTTGACATAGGGTTCTTTATTGATAATGGAAGGGTCTTCGATAACTTTTACGTTTACTTCGACTACTTCACCGGTTACCGGAGTTTTTACATCAGATACGGCTTTTACTGATTCAATAGTAGTAAATGTTTCATCTTGTTTTAATTTTTTCCCTTTTTCTATTTTTTCCAGGTAAACAATATCTCCTAACTGATCCTGAGCATAATCAGTAATTCCTATTGTTCCGATACTATCTTCTACCTTTAACCATTCGTCACTTTTAGTATAATACAAATTTTCTATAACTTTATTACTCATTTGTTATCTTTCCTCCATTCATTTTTTTATAATTATTTTAATTAAAATTGTTAAAATATAATTATTGATTTACTCTAAACATCATCTCCTTATTAATGAGTCGTTAGTTTTAAATACAAGTGTTTAGTTTTCAGTTATCGGCTTATAGTTTATAGTTATCTTTTATCAACTAATCTGATAGTCTACCGGTCAACCTGTATACCAGTCGATTTAGTTAACCAGTCTGCCAGTTGGCCGTTAATTTATTATATAATCGAATGTAGCAATACAGCGTGCCGTGTTGAATTGAATAGGCACGATGCATCGTGTCCCTACTCCTGACTTCTAATTTCTATATTACTATCTCTTTACTATATACTCAATACTATATACTATATACTAGTGTTATGCTATTCACTAAAGACTAATCTAGAACAATCCCACTGTATTCCCTTCCTCATCAATATCTACTTTAGTAGATGCCGGAACAGAAGGTAATCCTGGCATAGTCATCATGGTTCCCAAAAGGGGATAGAGGAATCCTG